>CABSIA010000120.1 GCA_902477645.1 uncultured Prevotella sp.
GCACTCGGCAATCTGAAAATCAGTTTTCATTGCGCTCGTTTGCGCTAACTTTGCAACAAAAATACGATAATATAACGAATAACCACTATTTTATCATGAACAACTTGAAAAAAGATTTTGCGTCACGTCTTCTGAAAGTGAAGGCCATAAAGTTGCAACCCAACGATCCGTTTACATGGGCAAGCGGGTGGAAGTCGCCTTTCTATTGCGATAACCGTAAGACATTGGCATATCCCGAGCTTCGCAACTTTGTAAAGCTGGAGCTGGTACATGCGGTTCTTGAGCATTTCAGCGAGGCTGAGGGCGTGGCAGGCGTAGCCACTGGAGCCATTGCGCAGGGTGCTCTTGTTGCCGATGCACTTAACCTTCCGTTCTCATACGTCCGCTCGAAACCAAAGGATCACGGACTTTCAAATCTTATAGAGGGTGAGGTTAAGCCAGGTATGAAAGTTGTTGTTGTCGAGGATCTTATCTCTACCGGCGGCAGCTCTCTGAAGGCAGTCGAGGCTTTGCGTCAGGCAGGTTGTGAGGTTGTGGGCATGGTGGCATCTTATACCTACGGTTTCCCAATTGCGGAGAAGGCTTTTGCCGATGCAGGTGTTAAGCTCGTCACATTGACCGACTATGAGCACGTTGTGGCTCAGGCATCCGAGACAGGCTATATAGCAGAGAGTGACATTGAGGTTCTTAACGAATGGCGCAGAGACCCTGCCAACTGGAAAAAGTAAATGGCAACATTTGAAAGTTCTGTAAGGCAGATTGCTTATCCACAGCAGTCTGTCTACAATATGCTGTCAGACCTCAGCAACATTGACAGGGTGAGAGACCGCATACCTGCCGATAAGCTCAACGACCTGACATTCGATGCCGACAGTATGTCGATATCTACACCCATGGGCTCGGTGAGGCTCAAAATTGTAGACCGCGAGGAGCCTAAGTGCATAAAGTTTGCCACAGAGGAAAGCCCGCTGCCCTTTAATTTCTGGATACAGATATTGCCAGTGACAGAGACATCGTCAAAAATGAAACTCACCATAAAGGCAGAGCTTAATCCGTTTATAAAGGGCATGGTGTCGAAACCGCTGCAGGAAGGCATTGAGAAAATAGCAGATGCGCTGCAAATGATTAATTATTAGTTTATAGTTGACAAGTTGACGAGTAAACGAGTTGGCAAGTAGACGAGTTATTACTCAATAGTCTTGTAAAACTTTCCACTCGTCCACCATAAACTAACCACTTGTCCACTCGTCAACTATAAAACTAACCACTTGTCCACTCGTTTACTTGTCAACTCGTCAACTAAAAAACTATGTCAACAAAACTTTGGGAGAAAAACTATGAGATAAATGCAGAGATAGAGCGTTTCACCGTCGGCAGAGACCGAGAGATGGATCTCTATCTTGCCAAATACGATGTACTTGGCTCAATGGCTCATATCACAATGTTGGAGTCTATCGGACTGCTTGAGGCCGATGAGCTGCGGCAGCTTACGGCAGAGCTTAAAAACATTTACGCGCTTTGCGAGAAAGGCGATTTCGTTATAGAGGACGGCATTGAGGATGTGCATTCTCAGGTTGAGCTTCTGCTTACCCGCAAGCTTGGCGATATGGGAAAGAAAATCCATTCAGGACGCTCACGCAACGATCAGGTTCTTGTCGACCTTAAGCTCTTCACCCGTAGCCAGCTGAAGGATATTGCCGAGGCGGTAAAGGTGCTTTTTGATGAGCTGTTGCAGAAGAGCAACCAATACAAAGATGTGCTTATGCCCGGCTATACCCATTTGCAGATAGCCATGCCATCTTCGTTTGGCTTGTGGTTTGGCGCATACGCAGAGAGCCTTGCCGACGATATGCTGTTTCTTCAGGCAGCTTACAAAATGACCAACCGTAATCCGCTTGGCTCTGCCGCAGGTTATGGAAGCTCGTTCCCTCTGGACCGTACCATGACGACAAACCTTCTCGGTTTCGACTCTATGGACTACAACGTTGTGTATGCGCAGATGGGGCGTGGAAAAATGGAGCGCAATGTAGCCTTTGCCATGGCATCCGTGGCAGGAACGCTGGCAAAAATGGCATTCGACGCATGCCTGTTCAATTGTCAGAACTTCTCGTTTGTGAAACTTCCCAAGGAATGTACTACAGGCTCAAGCATTATGCCGCATAAGAAAAACCCTGACGTTTTCGAGCTTATCAGGGCTAAATGCAACAAGCTTCAGGCTTTGCCACAGCAGGTCATGTTGATAATGAACAATCTGCCCGTAGGCTATTTCCGCGACCTGCAAATCATAAAGGAGGTTTTTCTTCCAGCATTTGGCGAACTTGCCGATTGCCTGCAAATGGCGGCATATATCATCAACAAAATGGAAGTCAACGAGCATATACTCGACAATGATATCTACGACCCGATGTTCTCTGTTGAGGAGGTCAATCGCCTTGCTGCTGCAGGAATGCCTTTCCGTGATGCGTATAAGAAGGTTGGGCTTGAGATAGAGAACGGCACTTTCCATGCAGACCGTAATATCAATCACACACATGAAGGCTCTATCGGCAATCTGTGCAACGACAAGATAGCAGAGCTTATGGACAATGTTATGGCAGGTTTTCATTTTGAGCGTATGACACAGGCAGAGAGTCGGCTCCTTGGAAAATAATGATGTTATGAAATTCTTAAAGTCAATATCGGCAGTGGCGGCTTTTCTTTTTCTTGCTGCCACAGTTTTTGTCTCGTGCGACAAATCGGAGTTTGAGTTCAGCTCCACGCCGTGTTATGTTTTTATAGACAACAGCGTACACCAAAATCCAGTTTTGGCAAGTGGGCTGACACGTTATTCGGGTACATTTGTGACGATATCAACAGCCACAAAATCGGGAGCGCGTTATTTTACTTTTAAGGATAACCATGGCAGTCAGTCTGAGTCGCGCTTCAATGCCTACGATGAGCGCCGTAGTCTTCAGATAGGCAAAAATGGCGCTGTTGTGGTAGGATACGGAAATTCTGTCGACGGAATACTCTATGCCTACGACCTTGAGTGCCCCAACTGTTTCAATCCCGATGCCTTGCCGCTTAAGAGCCGTCAGCTGGCGATATCAGAAAGTGGCATGGCCTCATGCCCGTATTGCCACCGTAAATACGACATGAACAACGGAGGTTTCATTACCGATGGCGACAATGGCAATAAGCTGACACGTTACCGTTGCTCAGCCACTGGACCTAACGGAGTGCTGACGGTAAATTGAAATATTGTGCCTAAAATCTTAAATTGTGTAAATTACTTTGCGTATTCCCATAAATATGTATAACTTTGCACACAATTATAGCGAAAACCGCAAAAGTGGTTTTCCTTACATTTGAAAATGATGCCGCAATGGTGGAATTGGTAGACACGAGGGACTTAAAATCCCTTGGCCAGTAATGGCTGTGCGGGTTCGAGTCCCGCTCGCGGCACTTTCTAAAACTTTTTTATAACTATGCGTAAAAGTATTTTCTATGTAGTGTCAGCATGCTCATTGTTTGTTTTGGCATCATGCTCAAAAATGGGTCCTTTGTCAGCTGACAATTTTAACGTAAATCCTGTTCCACTCGAGACACAGGGTGGACAAGTTCCTGCAACAATCAACGGTACATTCCCAGCCAAGTATATGAAGAAAAAGGCTGTGGTTACTGTTACTCCTGAATTGCGTTATGCTGATGGGAAAGTGGCGCGTGGAGAAAACGCGACTTTCCAAGGCGAGAAAGTAATGGGCAACGACCAGACTATCTCATACAAGGTAGGTGGACGCTATACCATGAAGACCAACTTCGAGTTCCAGCCAGGAATGGAAAAGAGCGATATGTATCTTACATTCAATGCAAAAGTTGGCAATAAGACCGTAGAAATTCCTGATGTAAAAGTGGCGTATGGTGTTTTGGCAACATCAGAGCTTTATCGCAAGACTCTTGGCGGCAATGCTTGCTTGGCATTGGACTCTTTCCAGAGAGTAAGAGAGAAGAAGCTTGAGGCAAATATAAAATTCCTTGTAAACCAGGCTAACCTGCGCAAGAGCGAGCTGAAGAATAGCTCTGTTCAGGAGTTCGTTAAGATGTTGAAAGAAATCAATGCTGACCGTGAGGGACTTAATGTAAGAAACGTAGAGGTTCTTGCATACGCTTCTCCTGAGGGTGGCTTCGACTTCAACGACAAACTCGCCAGCAAACGTCAGGCAAATAGTGAGGACTATGTAAAGAAGCAGCTCAAGGAGACAAATGTTGACGCAAACGTCGCTGCCCGCTACACAGCACAGGACTGGGACGGTTTCCAGCAGCTCGTACAGGTAAGCAACATTCAGGATAAAGATGTTATCCTTCGTGTGCTCTCTATGTATAAAGACCCGGAGGAGCGTGAGCGTCAAATCCGCAACATGAGTGCTGTATTCCGTGAGCTTGCTGACGGTATTCTTCCAGAGCTTCGCCGCTCACGCCTCATAATCAACTATGAGACAATAGGACGCAGCGATGAGCAGATTCAGCAGCAGTCTGCAGCTGACGCAACACAACTCTCAGCAGATGAGCTTCTTTACGCCGCTACTCTTGAAGAGAACGTAGCAAAGCAGAAGGAAATCTATGAGACAGCCGCAAAGCTTTACGACAAAGACTACCGTGCCCTTAACAACCTCGCAGCTCTCGCATTCGCAGAGGGTAACGATGCTAAGGCGCAGCAATATATTGAGAAGGCTTTCCGTTGCGACGCAAAGGCTCCTGAGGCTAACGGTATATTGGCTCTTGTGGCAATGAAGAATGGCAATCTGCAGCAGGCTGAGGCCAATCTCAGCAAGGCTGTTGATGCTCCTGGCTTCAACGCTGTACTCGGTAACATCAATATCGCAAAAGGCAACTATGCACAGGCTGAGCAGAATTTCGGCGACACCGACTGCAACAGCGCCGCTCTTGCACAAATCTTGAACAAGAACTACTCTAAGGCTGTTGCTACTCTGCATGCCATCAAGAACCGTGATGCCATGACTGAATATCTCACAGCTATTGTAAATGCACGCCAAGGCAATGTGGCCACCGCTGCCGATGCACTCAAGCTTGCACTCCAGAAAGATCCGTCGCTGGCTGCATACGCTGCTAACGACATCGAACTGGCTAAAGTTCGCAAGTAATATGGTCGCATGACACGACATCTTATTTCATTAATACTGCTCACCCTGGTTTTGGTATCTTGTGGAGTGGACGGAAAGCATTTTAAGCTTGAAGGACGCTTCCTGCACCTAAATCAGGGTGAGTTCTATGTCTATAGCACTGATGGCCTGCTTGTAGGCATAGACACGGTAAAAATTCAGGGTGGACGGTTCGCATACGAAATTCCATGTGATGAGGATGGTACTCTTGTTATGGTGTTCCCAAATTTTTCAGAGCAGCCTGTTTTCGCAGCACCGGGAAAGACTGTTGAAATCAATGCTGATGCCTCACACTTGAAGGAGCTTGAGGCTGAGGGAACGAAAGACAATAAGCTCATGACTGGTTTCCGCAAGCAAGTGGCAAGCATGTCACCAGCACAAACTGCCGAGGCCGCAGAAAGTTTTATACGCCATAATCCAGAGTCGCAGGTTGGTATCTGGCTCGTCAGAAAATATTTCCTTGCTACTCCTACTCCTGACTATAAAAAAGCCCGTGCCCTGTTGGAAACAATGCAGAAGGAACAGCCTAAAAACGGGCAGATTGCACGGCTGCAACAGCAAGTGAAATATCTTGGCAGCACTAATGTTGGTGGAAAAATTCCGGCATTTACGGTCAAAGATATTCACGGCAATAGGATAACGCAGACTGAAATTCAGAAGGCGCCTATGGCTGTTGTCTACCTTTGGGCGTCATGGAACTATGAGAGTACCGACATTCAGCGTATTCTGAAATATGCAAAGAAAGAGAAGGGCGATCGCCTCGCAGTCATCGGCATTTCCATCGACCCTTCGTTGGCTGAGACCAAGAAGCAGCTTGAGCGCGACTCTATAACATGGCCCATTGTTAACGACGGTATGATGTTTGACTGTAAGTTGGCCCGTCAGCTCTCGCTTACCTCAATACCTGATAACATTGTTTTGCAGAATGGACGCATTGTGGCGCGCAATCTGACAAGAAAACAGCTCAAAGAAAAACTCGAAGAAAAAGAGAAAAATAAAAAATAATCATAATGCTCGTAAAGACATACAGTGCTGCCGTTAACGGCATGGAGGTGACAACCGTCACTATAGAGGTCAACATCGTTCCCGGAGTCTTGTACCATTTCACAGGACTTGGCGACGAGGCTGTAAAAGAAGGGCGCAACCGTGTGGCCGCTGCTTTGCAGACAAATGGTTATAATTTTCCCCGTAAGGACATCACTGTAAACATGGCACCTGCCGATTTGCGCAAAGAAGGCAGCAGTTTCGACCTTCCTCTCGCCATAGCCCTTCTTGCTGGCGACGAGAAAATTGACGGCGGCAATCTTTCCAAATATATGATGGTTGGCGAGCTGGGACTCGACGGAAGGCTGCAACCTGTGAAAGGTGCTTTGCCCATAGCTATCAGGGCACGTGCCGAGCATTTTAAAGGACTTATCGTGCCAAAGGCTAACGAGCGTGAGGCTGCTGTGGTAAACAATCTTGAGGTTTATGGCATGGAAAACATTCTGCAGGTCATACAGTTCCTCACCGGTCAGCAGATTTTCCAGCCAGTTGTTGTAGACACACGAAAGGAATTTTACGAGCAGCAATATAATTTTGAACTCGACTATGCCGATGTTCGTGGACAAGAGAATGTCAAGCGTGCTCTTGAGGTGGCGGCGGCAGGAGGACATAATCTCATAATGATAGGTCCTCCGGGAAGCGGAAAAAGTATGATGGCAAAACGCCTGCCGTCGATACTTCCGCCTTTGTCGCTTGCCGAGAGTCTTGAGACAACGCAAATACACAGCATAGCGGGCAAGTTGTCTAAAAATTCTTCTCTTATTTCTCAGCGTCCTTTCCGTAGTCCGCACCACACTATCTCTGAGGCTGCCCTTGTCGGCGGAGGTGCTACACCTATGCCGGGCGAGATTAGTCTTGCCCACAATGGAATTTTGTTTGCCGATGAGTTGCCGGAGTTTTCAAAACATACTCTTGAGGTTCTTCGCCAGCCTCTCGAAGACCGTATCATTACTATTAGCCGTGCCCGGTATAGCGTGGAATATCCATGTAATTTCCAGTTCATCGCGTCAATGAACCCATGTCCCTGTGGCTATTATGGCGACCCTACACACAATTGTGTTTGTACTCCGGGGCAAATACAGAAATACCTGAATAAAATCAGCGGACCGCTACTCGACCGCATTGACATACAATGCGAGATAACGCCTGTGCCGTTTAAGGACATCAGCAAAACTGCACCAGGCGAGCCAAGCGCAGTAATACGCGAGCGCGTCATAGCCGCCAGAAAAATCCAGCAGGAGAGGTTCAAGAACCACAAGGGCATCCACTGCAACGCACAGATGACCGAACGCATGATTCATCTGTATGCCGAGCCTGACAGCCAGTCGCTCGACATGCTCCGCATGGCAATGGAACGCATGTCCCTGTCTGCACGTGCCTACAGCCGCATCTTAAAGGTAGCCCGTACAATCGCCGACCTCGACGGCAGCACCAAAGTACAGCTGCCACACATCGCAGAAGCCGTAGGCTATCGCAGCCTGGATAGAGGCGACTGGGCAGAACGGTGACTTTTATACAAATAATTCAAATGATGAAAGTAAGCACTAAATTTATAATAGTCGTTGTGTTCTTTCTCGGATGAACAGATAAGAATAAAAAGTAGTGAGCCGATTAAATATATACACAGAGATTTAATTGATGGAAATTGTAATGAACTATGGAAATTGGTCAACGAGTTCTTGGAGAAATGAGAATATTTATAAACGTAATAGCCTGTATCACTCTAATCATTCTTTATGAATGACAGGCACAATCCTATATTCAAGAGATAATTATGAATAATAAGATATTAGACTATAGTTTTGTACAAAAAGTTATATATAGGAAAGTTCGGAGAAATATTGCGTGTGCAGAATATGACCAACAGTGGATACCATTCAATAAAAAGATTGATTTTGCACTTAATAGATTGAAACAGATTCCTTTTTCCAAATTAAAGGTAATAATATCATTTTGGGAAGAATACGAAATCATTCAGAAAATACTCATAAGAAATCAGATTTCTAACTATTCGCTTATAAGAAACTATAAGAGAGGACGTAAAACTCCTGGTCTAATAGAAATCTATTTTTATGAATGTTTTGATGTGAATCTTATCCGCACTTTTATAAAGAAACACTACGGTTATGAACTGGGCAAGGCTGATTATCTTAATATTGATATGTG
This sequence comes from uncultured Prevotella sp., assembly GCA_902477645.1. Taxonomy (GTDB): domain Bacteria; phylum Bacteroidota; class Bacteroidia; order Bacteroidales; family Bacteroidaceae; genus Prevotella. The sequence goes on from CABSIA010000120.1 coordinate 8,370, forward strand.
TTTTATCTTCGAGAATGATAAGGATGTAACAATTTGTCATTTATATGATGATCGGGGTTTCCAAATTTTTTATTTGAACCAGTGAATCATGGAACCTCTCCTCTCTATATATTAAAATGCAGATATCAGAAGCAGGAATGCATGATTCATCAGTATGCCGAGCCAGACAACCAGTTACTTGACATGCTCCGCATGGCAATGGAACGCATGTCCCTGTCTGCACGTGCCTACAGCCGCATCTTAAAGGTAGCCCGTACAATTACTCTGAATTCCAGCGTATGATGAACACCCTTGATAGTCTTGGCTATCCCCAGCAAACAGACGAGGAATATAAACAAAGTGTGGAGAAAGCATTGAAGGATATAGAAAACGACGAAGAAACGAAAAAGTAAAAATTATGAGAAAAATAATTCCAATAGAAATGCAAAAGATTATCACAATGATAATTCTTCTCACGAGCACATGCGTAAAAGCATCTGCTCAAAGTCCCTATGCCATATTTGGAGATAATTCAAAAATTCTTGAAGCAAAGAGCGAGGCTGTTCCAAGTATATACCGTGTAAGTATCCATACTCCCAATGGAAACACCTTTTATGCAGATTTTGATCTAAATAAAGGCATTGCAACATTGAGTGAAAAGAATGGTAATGTTATTCTTCAAGATAGCATTAGCAAAAACGCAAAAGCTATATTTACAACAATAGATCCAGAGGCCGAAAGATATTATAATTTAAGTCCATATTCTTATTGTTCGGGCAATCCTATTAATTCCATTGATCCTGATGGACGAAGTACGTGGGTTATTAATCAGGGAGAAGGAAAATATCAAGTTGTTGGTGGAAATTTGAATGACTGTGACAAAAATATATATGAAGGTTTGTTTAATAAAGAAGGAACGTTTGTTCCTGTAAATTCTATAGGAATAACAACATCAATGACTTCATTTTATAACAGCGATTCTAAAGGTGGTGGTAGTTGGAATATTGGAAGCATAATTAATATGAATGATAAAAGCGGAGATGTCTTTTTATCAAATATAATATGAGTTTACTCTAAAAAGTCGGCAAGCCGACCTATGATTAATATTATATTTGTT
>CABSIA010000121.1 GCA_902477645.1 uncultured Prevotella sp.
TGAAGAAGCTGCGTGAGATGGGTATGAAGGACGTGGGCTTCGGCATGACCGTGCAGGACAAGAACGCACCTGACCTTGTGCCGCTGTATGAGATATCGAACAAGATGGGAATGGAGTTTGCCACGGCATCGCTGCACAACTCGTTCTATTTTGTGGAGGCGAAGAATATAATCCACGACCGTCCGATGGTGGCGAAGAATTTCGAGAACTTGGTGAACGAGCTGCTGAAGTCGAACTCACCGAAGAAATGGTTCCGCGCCTACTTCAACCACGGTCTGATAAACTATATCTACGGTCAGAAGCGTCTGCTGCCATGCGACATGAGCTTCGACACGTTCTTCATCGACACTTACGGTGACGTGATGCCATGCAACGGAACGAAGGACAAGGAGGTGATGGGCAACCTAAACCGGCAGACATGGGACGAGCTGTGGAACAGTCCTGAGGCAGAGAAGGTGCGCAGGAAAGTGCGCTGCTGCGACCGCGACTGCTGGATGATTGGCTCTGTGTCGCCGGCGATGCACAAATACATCTACCGCGTGATACCGTGGGTGATGTGGCATAAGCTGAAGGCTATGTTAGGCATGAGGTACTCGATGTTCGAGAATAAGGTTTGTCGTGACCTGCGCGACGGACGTGTGACAAAGGAGGAGCTTGACAAGTGCTCAACCTGCGATATGTGCGCTACAATCAACAACGGACTTTCCAGTGAGTCAAAAGAGGCGCTGAAGGGCAAGCGCGGCGAGGATATCGTGAATGCCGACGTTGCCGGTCAGGGATATGAGGCGACAAAGGCGGAGACGGACAGAAAGATTGAGATAAGATAAAATGGCTAATAACAGAATTGTCTATATTGATATAGCAAAAGCATTGTGCATAATACTGGTTGTCGTCGGGCATTACACACCCGACGGCTGCCCCCCATGGTGGATTTATATCCATGACTTGATTTATACATTTCACATGCCTTTGTTTATGTTTGCGAGTGGATTTGTATATATTGCAACCCAAAAAGAAGGTCAGCGATATCAGGACTTCATAATAAAAAAGGTCAAGCGGTTAATGATTCCATACATTGTTACGTCTGCTATTATAATTGGCATAAAATTATTGACAGAAGCTCATATGTATGTAGAACATCCCAAAACTGCTATGTCATTCGTGAATATGTTTTATTTACCTGAGGCGGGGTATTTTCTTTGGTTTATCTGGGCATTATGGTGGATGTTTGTGATCGTCCCATTGTTCAAAACAAAAAAACTGCGATTGACTCTATTCGCATTGTCTGTAATCATGCATTATGTCCCATTTACTATAACAGAGGTGTTCTGTTTAAAAGAATTCAAATCAATGCTTGTTTTCTTCATGTTTGGAGTAATGGCTTTTGATTGGAAAGCGAGGTTATGCGATTTAAAAAGAATTCCTGCCGTGGTATATCTGGTAATATTTCTGATGATTGCAAATTTGGACTATTTAAATTGGAGTTCGGGGGGTACTATCTTAAATTATTACTTCCATATTTGGGCATAGCTGCGACAATATCATTGTCTATGATGATAGAGAATCATGGAAAAAATTACAAATTACTAATGACAACATCATCGTCGTCATACATTATATATTTGTTCCATACAACATTTGAGGGTTTTGCAAAAGCTATAGTATTGAAAATGCCTTATCTGAAAGATGTGGACAATGGGATATTTTTCTCAATAGGCGCACTTATTGTGGTAACTTGTGGTGTAGCTATTCCAATTATGCTAAATGAATTAGTATTCAAGAAATATAGGATTACGAAAATGTTATTTGGATTAAAATAATCATGGATTATTCTCTTCCAGAATCGCAACCATCTGAGCTGGAGTAATCACCTTGGGAGTAACAGGGAAATGCTTGATATTGCCAGTGACGAGAAAGGAATCCTCCATGCTTAATGAGACTTCATAGAATGGGCGGTCTTTCTCGTCGGGCATATCGCCATCGAAAGGAATACGGTCGGAGTGGATGCCGTACTTTTGTATAGAATCAATTAATAGCTTTATATCATCTTCATTCAAATGAAACTTTGGACGATGCAATACTTCTGTATATTCTGCAATAATATCGCGATTATATACAGGTTTGATACGTCCACCGAGCATATTAGCAACGACCTTTACCGTTGGCGAAAGCGGGTTCTTGGTTATGCTTGCAGAAACAAGAACGTTGGTGTCAATTACAGCGTATGTCATACGGTTTTCTGTTTTGCCTCCCTTACGGCATTGATTTCTGCATTAATCTCTTCAAGAGTCATTTCTGGGCCTTGCTGTGCTTCAGCATTCTCCCTGATTCTTTGAAAAGCCTTCAACGCTTGAGTTCTCAAATCCTCTTCCTGTTCGGGAGCTGCTATCATGAATGGTATGCGGCGGCAGCGGATTACCTGACGCACAAAGATGTTGATGGCAGTGTTGGCGCTCATGCCAAACTGCTCGCAAAGCTGGTCGAACATAGCTTTTTGCTGGTTGTCGATACGTACTGTCATTGATGTCTGTGCCATAATCGTAAGTGTATATGATTTGTTTTTTTGCAAAGATAATGTGATTTTACGTCAAAATGACACAAATATGCTTATTTAAGATTGTTTTTATAAATATTTAACCATATTCATATAATGAAAATAGTTGTTACAGGCACCCGTGGCATTCCAAATGTCATGGGTGGAGTGGAGACGCACTGCGAGGAACTGTTTCCGAGGATAGCGGAGAGGGGAGCTGATGTCACTGTTATCCGCAGAAACAGTTATGTGCATGACGGGTTGAAGGAGTGGAACGGTGTGAAACTCATAGATGTGAATACTCCAAAGAAAAAATCGTTTGAGGCGATAATCCATACATTCCGCGCCATCAACAAGGCGAAGAAGCTTGGAGCGGATATCCTGCATATCCATGCAATAGGACCGGCGCTGCTTGTGCCATACGCCAAGATGAGAGGGATGAAGGTGGTGTTCACACATCACGGCCCCGACTACGACCGCGACAAATGGGGATTAGTTGCTAAGGCAATCTTGAAACTTGGCGAGAGGATGGGATGTATGTTTGCAGACGAGGTGATTGTGATATCGGGTGTGATAAAGAATCTCATTGCAAGGAAGTATGGCAGGACCGAACATGTTCACCTTATCTATAATGGTGTGTCGGAGCCTGAGATTTGCGACTATCCTGAGTATTTCCAGGAATTGGGCATCGAGAAAGGGAAGTATATCTTGGGTATGTGTCGATTTGTGCCAGAGAAGAATCTGCATCACTTGGTGGAAGCGATGATTAAGGTGAAGAAACAACGTTTACCGGACGAATCTAAATGCAAATTCTCAGACATAAAGTTAGTATTAGCTGGTGATACGGACTTCGAGGATGCTTATTCGCTTGGACTGAAGGAGATGGCAAGGAAGAATGGAGTGGTGCTGACTGGCTTTATCAAGGGCAGAAAGCTTCATTCGTTGTTGACGAATTGCCGCTGCTATTGTTTGCCATCAAGTCATGAGGGACTGCCTATCGCTCTGCTTGAGGCTATGAGCTATGGTGTGAAGGTGTTGGTGAGCGATATTCCTGCTAACTTGGAGGTTGGTTTGCCTAAGGAGGATTACTTTCATTGTGGCGATGTGGATGAACTTGCCAACAAGCTTTCTTCTATCATAGAACAGCCACTGCAGCATGTTGATTATGATATGAGCAAGTATAACTGGGAACAAATTGCTGATGAAATAGCAAGTGTATATGAGCATACAAGACCTATTGGAAGACTCATTCTCAATTACTTATAAGAATTATATATTTTCTTACATTAAAATGTTTGATAACTCAAGAAAATTGCTTATTTTTGCACCCGTAACATATATAAAAACTATATCTCTACTTACAATGAAACGCATTATTATTTCCATGCTAATGGCTCCAGTCATGGCCATGGCCGCGGCGCAAAACGACATGACTGCCTTTGTCAGTAATCTGATGGCAAAGATGACTTTGGAGGAAAAAATCGGACAGCTTAATCTACAGCCAGGCAACGACATCACAACAGGTGAAGCTGTCGAAGGCTCTATTCTCAATCTTGCCGCTCAAGGCAAGTTGGGAGCCGTGCTGAGCGTCAGAGAAAAAGAAACAATAATAAAACTACAGCAGACTGCTGTCGGAAAAAGCCGTCTCGGCATACCACTGCTTATAGGCTACGATGTCATACATGGCTTCCAGACCGTATTCCCCATACCGCTGGCTCAAGCCTGCTCATGGAATCTCAACGCCATAGAAAACGCCGCACGCATCTCTGCATACGAGGCTACATGCAATGGCATAAACTGGGTATACAGTCCTATGGTTGATATATGTACAGACCCACGATGGGGACGCATTGCCGAAGGTGCTGGCGAAGATCCATATCTCGGAAGCCTTATAGCCAAGGCATACGTCAGAGGATATCAGGGAGATATGAGCTGGCAGAATGTCCTGGCCTGCGTAAAACACTATGCGCTGTATGGGGCAGCAGAGGCTGGGCGCGACTATAACACCGTCGACATGGGACGCCTGAGAATGCACAACCGCTACCTGCCTCCTTATAAAGCAGCCGTTGAAGCCGGTGTCGGTTCGGTAATGACTTCATTCAACGTTGTCGACGGCATTCCTGCTACCGCCAACAAATGGCTCGTTAACGACATACTTCGTGACTCGTGGAAGTTCGATGGGTTTGTAGTTACCGACTATTCATCTATCAAAGAGATGACCACTCACGGAACTGGAGACATCACTACGGCAACAGCCAGAGCAATGAAAGCTGGCACTGATATGGACATGTGCTCAAAAGCTTTCATAAACCACGCAAAAGAATGCGTAGACAACGGCACGCTCACCATAACAGATATCGAGAGCGCTTGCCGCAGAGTGCTCGAGGCAAAATACAAACTCGGACTATTCAACGATCCTTACCGCTGCTCCGACAAACGTTCAGACAGGGAATTGTATAACAAAGAAAACCGTAAGGCCGCACGTGACTTTGCCGCTGAGACTTTCGTATTATTGAAAAACGACAACAACACATTGCCGCTGAAGAAGCAAGGTAAGATTGCTCTCATAGGCCCACTTGCCGACACACGTACAAACATAGTTGGATGCTGGTCGACAGCCGACAAATGCGAACTTTACTCAACTCTTCACGAAGCCATGGTACGTGCCGTTGGAGACAAGGCAGAAGTCATGTGCGCACAAGGATGCAACATATACACTGAACGCAAAATGCAGGACGAATGTTCATTCGGACGGCCAATCGGATGGGTTGATCCAAAGCTGGCTGCCGAGGAAGCAATGAAGATTGTTGAAAATGCCGACGTGGTTGTGTGTGCCATGGGAGAGATGACAGAGATGAGCGGTGAAAGCTCAAGCCGCTCCGATATATCGTTGCCTGAGGCACAGATGTCACTGCTACGCACAATCGCATCCACAGGAAAGCCTGTGGTATTGCTCAACTTTGCCGGGCGTCCGACAGTCCTCGACTGGGAATCGAAGAATTTGGATGCCATATTGAATGTGTGGTTTGCCGGTTCTGAAACTGGTGACGCCATCTGCGATGTGTTATTTGGAGACAAGGCTCCATGCGGACGCCTCGTTACAACGATGCCGAGAAATGTCGGACAGATTCCCATCTACTATAACCACCTGAGCACAGGCAGGCCTGTAAAGGAAAGTGCAGACAAATACTATAAGTACCAAAGCAACTACATTGACGTGCGCAACACCCCACTCTACCCCTTCGGATACGGCCTCACCTACACTACATTCAGCTATTCCGATATTACCATTGAGAACAACAAGGCAAAAGTTACTGTAAGCAATACTGGAAAACGCGAGGGTACAGAAGTTGTCCAACTCTACATCCAAGACCCAGATGCCTACATATCACGTCCCGTCAAAGAACTGAAAGGATTCTGTCGCCTCTCTCTTAAGCCTGGTGAAAGCACGGTCGTAGAGTTCAACATCACCAAAGATATGCTTTCATACCGTGATTACGACGGCAAAGAAGTATTTGAGCCTGGCACATTCCACATTATGATAGGCCCAGACAGTAGTGACAAGAATCTGCGGCGTGCCACTATCCAGATGTAATCCTATATGAATGGAATTATTTTAGGTGGGTTCTATAAAACTGTAGTAATTCTTACCCCACCTTTATAGATACAAAACAAATGATGCGATGTAAGTCTTTTAGAATACATCGCATCATTTGTTTGCAATCGGAAAGTTCAAATATCAATTATTCACACTACCTCCGACAATATCAAGAAGCTCGTTTGTAATGGCCTGCTGACGACTCTTGTTATATTGCAGGTTGAGCTGACGCAACAGCTCATCGGCATTGTCGGTAGCTGTCTGCATGGCAACCATACGTGCGGCGTGCTCGCTTGCCACACTGTCCAAAAGTGCAGTGTAAAGCATCAGATGGGCAAGTTTAGGAATAAGAGCCCGAAGCACAGTGTTCATATCCGGCTCAACAATGAAGTTGTCATTGAGAGGCTTGCCGTCAAGCTGGCGTACCTGAGACTTTGCCTGTTCCTCATCTCGTTTGCGTAGATATTCCTGCGCCTCTTTTGTCGCAGCCTTTGACTTCAGGTCACGCTGATGGTCACGCACCAATTCGGTTTCGATGTCGATAGGCAAGAAGGTCTTGCGGGTAAGAATCTGCGAGCCCGCAGACTTGAAATGGTGATATACCATCTCTACCTTGTCAATCTCACCGGCAATGAATTTCTGTCCCAACTCACGAGCCAAGTCTATGCATTGCCTGACATTTGGCTTATCGGCAAGATCCGTAAAGTCGCCACCTATAGGATAACCGAGCTTTGCAGCTTTTTCGGCAATCTTACGTCCAATAGGATATACGACAATATTTTCCTTGCCAAGAGCCTCATAGTCTGCCGCCACCATTTGCATGTGCTTGATGATATTGGCATTGAACCCTCCGCAGAGACTGCTGTTGCTTGAGTAAGCAACAATGGCAACTCTCTTTACCGGACGCTCCTGAGTGAACACATTCGACGCATCGGCCTCTGAAGCAAGAAACGTCTTGAGAATATGCTCGAGCATGGTCTCGTAAGGGAGCATGTTTTCAATCATCACCTGTGCATGGTGAAGTTTCGACGAGGCAACCATCTTCATTGCACTCGTAATCTTACGGGTGCTGTTCACGCTGGCAATCCTGGTCTTTATTTCTTTTAGCGACGGCATAGGCTATTAGTTTTTATACTGTCCGGCAATATCAGCCATGACTTTCTCGATTGTACCTGTTATTGCGTCGTCAATCTTGCCGCTTGCAAGCGTCTCGATAACCTCTGGATGAGCCGAGCGGAGCTTGTCAAGGAATGAGGTCTGACACTCACGAACCTTCTCTACAGGCACATCGTGCATGAGTCCACGGGTACCGCAATAGATTATTGCAACCTGCTCTCCTACCGGCATTGGGCTGTACTGCGGCTGAATGAGCAGCTGATTGTTCTTACGTCCACGGTCGATGGTCATGGCGGTCACGGCATCCATATCGCTTGAGAACTTGGAGAAAGCCTCAAGCTCACGATACTGCGCCATGTCAATCTTCAGCGTACCTGCAACCTTCTTCATACTCTTGATTTGTGCGGAGCCACCCACACGGCTTACAGAGATACCGACATTGACTGCCGGACGGAAGCCCTGGTTGAAGAGATCGCTCTCAAGATATATCTGACCGTCGGTGATAGAAATCACGTTGGTAGGAATATATGCAGAAACGTCACCAGCCTGTGTCTCGATGATAGGAAGAGCGGTAAGAGAACCGCCACCCTTAACATGTCCCTTCATGCAAGCCGGCAGGTCGTTCATCTGCTCGGCAACTTCCTGCTGGTCGTTGATACGTGCGGCACGCTCAAGAAGACGGCTGTGAAGATAGAACACATCTCCAGGGTAAGCCTCACGGCCAGAAGGACGGCGGAGAATCAAAGACACCTCACGATAAGCAACAGCCTGCTTTGAAAGGTCATCGTAAACAACAAGTGCAGAATATCCACGGTCACGGAAATACTCACCGATAGCAGCACCCGCAAAAGGAGCATAATACTGCATGGCAGCAGGATCGGCAGCTGTGGCACTTACAATAATTGTGTATGGCATTGCGCCATGCTGCTTCAGATTTTCAACTAAAGCCGCAACTGTTGAGGCCTTTTGCCCAATTGCCACATAGATGCAATATACAGGTTTACCCGCCTCATAGAAGCTCTTTTGGTTAATAATTGTATCAACAGCAATAGCCGTCTTACCTGTCTGACGGTCACCGATGATAAGCTCACGCTGGCCACGTCCGATAGGTATCATAGAGTCAACAGACTTGATACCAGTCTGTAGCGGTTCCTTTACAGGCTGACGATAGATTACACCGGGATCCCTACGGTCGAGAGGCATCTCGAAAGAGTCCGCAAGGTCGATGTCGCCTTTTCCGTCGATAGCCTGTCCAAGAGGATTGATGACACGTCCGAGCATATTATCGTTAACCCGGATAGAAGCGATGCGCTTTGTACGCTTAACGACCATACCTTCCTTAATGCCCTCAGTAGAACCGAGAAGCACACAACCAACGTTGTCTTCCTCCAGGTTCATCACTATAGCCATGGTGCCGTTCTCGAACTCAAGAAGCTCGTTGGCCTCTGCATTGCGCAAACCGTAGATACGTGCTACGCCATCGCTTACCTCAAGTACAGTTCCGACTTCGTCAAACTGCTGACCGCCGCTGATGCTCTCCAGTTGCTGGAGAAGCATCTGTGACACTTCGCTTGGTTTGATTTTATCTGACATTGTAATTTTTTTGTTTAAGTTTAATGTTTAAAGTTTAAAGTTTAATGCAATTAGCTTTTTGGCGATATTTTCTCAACAGAAAGGCTACCAACATTAAACTTTAATCTTTAAACTTTAATTTTCTTTTTTTATTTCTTCATTTGCGCCAACACCTTACGGAGCTGGCTCTGCACGCTGGCATCGAGACGATAAGTGTCGTATTCAAGAACAAATCCTCCAATGATATCCGGATTTACCTCTGTCTCAAACTCTACGGCGCCTTTTGTCTTGCTCTCAACCATTTGCCGCATCTTTGTCTCCATTTCCGGAGATACGGCAACGGCAGTTATCAGTTTGCCACGGATGACGTTCTTGTTTCTCCTATAAAGAGTGATATACGAATTAGCCATGAACTGAAGAACGTTTTCCCGGTCTTCACGAAGAACAAGCGAGAAGAAACTGCCAGTAAGCTCAGATGGAGTTCCACCAGTTGCCGCAACCATCAGCTCACGCTTTTTGTCCTTCGG
>CABSIA010000122.1 GCA_902477645.1 uncultured Prevotella sp.
TGTTGTCAGCATAGGGTCGCAGGCTATGGCCCGCTCGCCGTTCGTAAATCCGCATATTGAGATATCTTCCGGTATGCGGTAGCCCAGACGTTTTGCAGAATACAGAATGCCGATGGCGGTATCGTCGTTGACAGCGAAGAAAGCGTCGGGAATGTCCTCCTGGTCTAAGATCTCAGGCGTGATGATCTCCGCATCGGCCCTGTTGTCGCATATACGGAAAAACCGCTCCTCGGGCTTCAGTCCACGTTTCAGAAGTGCGTCCCTGTACCCGTTGTATCTGTTTTTCGAAATTTCCATGCTCATAGGCGAGCCGTAGAAAGCAATCTTGCGGCATCCCGTATCAATAAGGTGGCTCACAGCGGTATATGCGCCCATATAGTCGTCGACAACCACACGGCTTGCGTTTACGCCCGTCGATATACGGTCGTAGAAAACCAGCGGAATGCCATGGTCTATAAGTTTCTGGAAATGGTCGTAGCGGCATGTGTCCTTGGCCTGCGAGACTATCACGCCACTGACCTTATGGTCGAAAAACGACTCGCAGATTTTAACCTCATTGGCATACCGCTCGTTGCTTTGCGCCACCATAACAGTGTAGCCGCACGCCGATGCCTCCTCCTCTATACCACTCAAAACAGAAGCAAAGAAATAGTGAGGCAAATTCGGGATTATAACGCCTATGGTCTTCAACGGCCTGCGCTTGCTGTTGCGCAGACTCTCGGCAATGAAGTTTGGAGAGTAGTTGTGCTGGCGTGCATACTCTTTAATACGGTTCCGCTGCTCCTTGCTTATCCTCGCACTGTCTTTCAGCGCGCGCGAGACCGTCGCCACCGATACCCCGAGATCGTTGGCAATGTCTTTCATCGTTATGGGTGTCAATTCTTTCATAGGCGTATGTTTGATTTTTGTAGGGCCGATTGTATAGCGGCCGCAAAGAAAAATGCAAATAAGGGCAAAGAGAATGCATTCCCAATTTGCCGAGTGCAGCTTTTCTTATGCAAGAAACGGTTGCCATTTGGTTGCGCCTTTCTTGCGGCCGCTATACATAGCGGCCCTGCAAAATCCACCGACTCACTTACTTGCGAAAAACATATAATATATGTCTTTGTCTGACTGACTGCAAAATTAAGCAAAATGCACAAATATCCGGTTTTGAAATTTACATATTATGGGACATTTGATGCGCAATCGATTGCACAGAATAAATAACGCTTTTGCCTAAAAAAAAGTACATCTTCACATAAATAAATCTAATTTTGCAGCGTGAAACACTAAACAAACAAAAAAAGTGCAGGAAAAGTCACATGCTTGTGCAAAAGGTTTGTGAAAACAGGCATAAAAGCCAATAAAACCAAGACGATTATTATCAAACAACTTATATATTTGTAATAACTAAAAACTAAAAAAGATGAAGCAGGTAAAAACTACATTGTCTCGAAGAGCCCTCACGCTTGCGTGCGGTCTCGCTCTTTCTGCGACAGCGTTTGCTCAGCAAATGATTGTCAAAGGACATGTGAAAGATGCTACCGGTGAGCCGATTATCGGTGCTGCTGTTCGTATCGACGGACAAACAGGCAGTACTGTTACCGACATCGACGGTAACTTCTCTATCAAGGCCGACAAAGGCGCAACTGTCACAGTCACCTACATCGGTTACGAGCAGGCTCAGGCCTCAGCCTCTAACGACATGGTCATCACCCTACAGGAAGACAACCAGTCGTTGAAGGAAGTTGTCGTTATCGGTTACGGCGTCGCTAAGAAAAGCGACCTTACAGGTTCGGTAACAGCCTTGAAACCAGACTCTAAGAACAAGGGTGTTGTGGTAAATGCCCAAGACCTCATGCAGGGTAAGATAGCCGGTGTTAACGTTACAGGCGACAGCGGTGAGCCAGGTGCCGGTACTCAAATCCGCATCCGTGGCGGTTCGTCACTCAACGCATCCAACGACCCATTGGTAGTTATCGACGGTGTACCTATGGACAACAACAAAGTAAACGGGAGCTCAAACCTTCTGTCTACCATCAATCCGCAGGACATAGAGTCGTTCAACGTTCTCAAGGACGCATCTGCCACTGCCATCTATGGTAGCCGTGGTTCAAATGGTGTCATCATCATCACAACCAAGAAAGGTCGCAAGGGACAGAAACCAACCGTTTCTTATGCTGGCAACCTCACCGTGAGCAGCAAAAAGAAAACTCACGACATGATGGACGGCAACCAATACCGTGAATTCGTAAAGGGAATCTTTGGTGAAGACTCTGATCCATACAGAGCACTCGGTACGGCAAACACCGACTGGCAAGATCTTATCTACCAGACAGCCGTAAGCCACGACCACAACCTCACCGTTGCAGGCTCGGTAAAAGACGCGCTTCCTTACCGCGTATCTGTAGGCTATACAGGTCAGCAGGGTATTTTGAAGACATCAAAATACGACCGCTATACCGCAGCCATCAATCTTAACCCGTCACTTCTCGATGACCACCTGACATTGAACCTCAATGCCAAAGGCATGTACTCGGAGAACAAGAAAGCAAATACAGATGCCATTGGCGCAGCTGTTGACATGGACCCGACTCAGGACCCATACTCTTTCACTTCTCCTTACCACACCGCACTCATTGGCGACAGAATGAGCCAGACCTTGACAAACTTCGGAGGTTTCTTCGAATGGCCTACATCTGCATCTGACCTTGGAGATGCACAGTGGGGATTCACAAAGCACAAGGATGCCACAAAGAACCCATTGGCTCTTCTCTACGGAAGCGACCAAAAGCAGACTGCACGCTCATTCATCGGAAGTGCCGACATCGACTATAAAGTTCACGGTTTCGAGGACTTGCGCCTTCACGCAACTCTCGGTCTTGAGATTGCAGAGGGTAAGGACAAGAATACTTGCTACCAGTTTGACCCAAACAACATGTACTATGGCGGAAACTCTAACAACAAGAACCTGAAGCGCAACGAGCTTCTTACCACATACGCACAGTACTACAAGGACTTCAACAAGAACCACCACTTCGACGTAATGGCGGGTTACGAGTATCAGCACTTCTTCTTCAGATACAACAATAGCTGGATGCAATATTATCCTACAACAGCAGGCGACAATGCCGGTAAGGTGTTCAACGACCAGCCCGACTTCGACAAGTACGAAAACTTCCTCGTATCGTTCTTCGGCCGTGCTAACTACATCTTCATGAACCGCTACTATCTGACAGCTACTGTACGTCGTGACGGATCATCACGTTTCAAGGATCACTGGGGAACATTCCCGTCGTTCGCACTTGCATACAAGATTAAGGAAGAGAAACTATTCCAAAAAATGGACTGGCTCTCAGACCTTAAGTTGCGCCTTGGCTATGGTGTTACAGGTCAGCAGGAAGGCATCGACAACTACCTCTGGATAACCCAGTACAAAGTTGGTGGCCCTTACGGATACTACCCAATGGCTGGCGATGGCAAAATTTACACAGCCAAGTACTTCAACCAAAATCTTAAGTGGGAAACAACCACCACATACAACGTAGGTATCGACTTCGGTGCCCTCGACCAGCGCATAACAGCAAGCGTCGACTGGTACTACCGCAAGACAAAAGACCTTATCAACAACGCTCCTGTAGCTGCCCTCTCTGGTTTTGCCGACATGGGTCTGCAGAACATTGGCTCGCTCAAAAATACTGGTGTTGAGGTTGCCCTCGGATGGAAGGCTATCCAGACAAAAGACTGGTTCTGGTCTTTGAACTATAACTTCACATACAACAAGAACGAGATTACCGACCTTACAGGCGTTTCAGAAGGTGGTCTGCCTGTTCTCACTGGTGCCAACATCGACCAAAGCAACAAGGTTCTCGCACATCAGGTAGGCTATGCAGCAAACTCATTCTATGTTTACCAGCAGGTTTACGACAAAGATGGCAAACCTATCGAAGGATGCGTTGTCGACCGCAACGGTGACGGCGAAATCACAGAAGGCGACCGCTATCTCTACAAGAACATAGCAGCCCCTGTAACTATGGGTCTGTCTTCACGTCTGGAATACAAGAACTGGGACTTCGGATTTACCCTCCGCGCAAGCATCGGTAACTATGTCTACAATAACTTCGACCAGGCTAAGCGACTCACATCTGAAAATGCTATCTGGGCTCAGAGCGCATATCTGCCAAACCGCCCAGTCACATCACTGCACTGGCAGTCTGACCACAACACATCCAAGCTCACCGACTTGTTCGTTCAGAACGCATCGTTCCTGAAGTGTGACAACATCACTCTCGGCTACAGCTTCAACGACCTCTTCGTCAAGGGCTTCAGCGGACGTGTTTATGCAACTGCCTCAAACGTGTTCACTATCACCAAGTACGACGGAATTGACCCAGAAGTTGGCAGCGGTATTGACAACAACCTCTACCCACGTCCGTTCTCGTTCATCTTCGGTCTGAACCTCAATTTTTAATCAATAAAAAGGATTTAACATGAAAACATTCAATATAAAGACTTTGGCTCCTGCCGCCTTGACTCTTCTCCTGGTCGGTACCACATCTTGTACCGGTGACCTTGACTCAGAGCCAATAAGCCCAAAGATTGATACAGAATTCAGCAACGACGGTTTGTTCAACAAGTGCTATGCCGTGTTTGCAATGGCAGGTAATGGTGACGGCGATAATGGTGATGCCGGCTCCGATGTTAAAGGCTATAGTGATGAGGGTATGACAAACCTCTACCGCCTTATGTGGAATGCCAACGAGCTTACCACCGACGAGGCAATCTGCGGATGGGGTGACAATGGTCTCGACCAGCTTGTCGTAAACACATACGATGACTCCAACCAGATGATGAAGGCATATTTTGCCCGCCTTACCTTGGGCATTTCCTCATGCAACCAGTATCTTGCCGTTGCAGGAGACGCAGATGCCACCAAGACTGCAGAAATTCGTTTCCTCCGTGCCATGCATTATTCTATACTCATGGACGCATTCGGAAACGTTCCTTTCTCTGAGACACTCTCAAAACCTGTACGTTATACAAGAGCTGAGATGTACGACTGGCTCATCAACGAGCTTACAACCAACGTAGAGCCAAATCTTTCTGAGGCTAAGGCAAAAACTTCTGCCGAAAGCAACTATGGCCGTGTAGACAAGGCTGCCGCATGGTTGCTTCTCGCACGTCTGTATCTCAATGCTGAGGTTTACACAGGTACAGCACAGTGGGAAAAGGCTAAGGAATATGCCAACAAAGTTATCGGTTCCGACTATCAGCTCAACAAGAGAGGTGTAAACGGATGGAGCGCATACCAGATGCTGTTCATGGGCGACAATGGCGAGACCGATGCCGCAAAAGAGGCTATCTTCCCAATTCTACAGGATTCAAAGAATATCCGCAGCTACGGAAATACTCTGTTCCTCATCGCATCTACTTTCAACGACAAGATGCACGCCAATCCTTTCAATCTTGAAGCCATCAACGGTTGCGTTTCTGCTGCATGGGCTGGTAACCGCGCCCGCAAGGAGCTTGTTCAAAAGTTCTTCCCGACAGGCAATGTTCCACAAGTTCCATCATACGAAATGCCAGCCCACGCTGGCGACGACCGTGCCATATTCTGGGGCTACTCTGACGATGAGAAATCACCTGTCACTCTTGAGAACACAAAGATTTCTGACTTCAAGAGCGGTTATGGCGTCTGCAAGTTTGTAAACTTCAAGACCGACGGTTCAACAGCCTACAACCCATCTTTTGCTGATACCGACTGCTTCTTCATGCGACTGGCAGAGGCTTACCTTATCCTCGCAGAGGCTGACGCACGTCTCAACGGCAACAAGACGACATCTGTCGGAACTAACGCTATCAACGAACTCCGCTCACGTGCCAACGCTTCAGTACGTGCAGAGTCTGACTCTTATTCTCTCAGCGATATCTGCGACGAGTGGTCACGCGAGTTCTATTTCGAAGGATTCCGCCGTACTACACTTATCCGTTTCGGACGCTTTGGAGGCTCAAACAACTACAACTGGTCATGGAAGGGTAATGAATTCGCAGGAAAGAATTTCGACTCTTACCGTAACATCTTCCCAATACCTGTAAGTGAGCTTAACGCCAACAGCAACCTGCAGCAGAACCCTAACTATTAATTTAATTATTTTTTATCATGGGCGGCAAGCCCTACCACTTTGTGGAAAGGGCTTTGCCACCCGATATATAAAACTATTAATCGTAACGCAATATGAAAAATATATTAAAATCAATGTTGCTGATGGCTGTGGGCATAGTAGGCTTCGCATCCTGCTCTGACGACAGAGACGACAATCCAAGCATCGTCTCACCTACCACATTCCATCTCAACACTCCAGCACTTGCCGACCAATATCTGGACTTGGCAAATTCTGAAATCGTAGAGCTGACTTGCTCTCAGCCAGACTACGGTTTCCCTGCTAACACCCAGTACACCGTACAGGTATCACTCGATGAGAATATGGCCGACTACAAGGAAATTGAGCAGAATTTCAAGGGTGCCAAACTTCAGGTAAATGCAGGTCTTTTGGCAAGCACTCTTACATCATGTGCTCTTGAGCAAGGAAAGACAGAAGCCGACTTCCCGATGGATATTCCTGTTTACATCCGTGTTCGTGCCGTCATGACAACAGTAAGCGGCGCACCTATCGAGGGAACAGAAATTCTTACCGACAACATCGTGAAACTGAGCAACGTTCACCTGCTGTTCTCTCTGCCTCCTGTAACTACACCTTCAGAACTCAACATCGTTGGTAGTTTCTGCGGATGGGATTGGGGCAAGAGCCTTACCATGGTTCAAGTAAATGGTGCCGACAACATTTTCTGGCACATGGTTTATATCGACGGACAGGGTATCAAGTTCAACCAAGAACGCTCATGGGACGAAAACCAGATTGGCTATGCCGGCATTACCGTAGCAGGCGACCTTGCTAACGAAATAGTAGAAAGCGAAAGCGACGGCAACATCGCTTCCAATAAGCCAGGATGGTATCTTATGATTGTTACCTGCGGTGTAGAAGGACGCAACGTGACATATAACGTAGAGTTCAACAAGCCTGAGGTTTGGCTCATGGGATCATGTATTGGTGATACAGACTGGGGTGAGCTCAATCCAAACGCTCTCTTCACTGTTCCGACAACTGCAGACGGTGACTTTGTATCGCCTGCATTCACAGGTGTTCCTGCAGCAGACCAAGGTGTACGTGCATACGTAAAGATACCTGGACAAGACTGGTGGAAGTCTGAGTTCATGGTATTCGACAAGAAGCTCATCTACCGTGGAAATGGCGGCGACCAGGAGCGTGTTCCTGGTGCTATCGGTCAGAAACTTTACATCAACTTCGGTACAGAAACCGGTGATATAAAATAAACAAGCCTTTTCTGGTGGGATTTATTTCCCACCAGAACAAAAGAAAACCATAATCATATAAAAACATAGACAATATGAAAATCTTAAAATATATGGCTTTCGCTCTTACAGGTATGCTAATGGCATCTTGCGGCGAAGACTTTGACGACTGGGCTTCTCCTCAGTCATATCCACAAGAAGATGCAATAAAACAATTCCCGGCTACAGTGCTACCGCAGCAGAAGGTGCTGTTATTGACATGACGAAGAACCCCACCACTGTTAAGATTGTAGAATTCAGTGGCGATGAGCTTCCGGAAGGTTTTACGCTGAAGAATATCCGCATCGCCGCTACCCCAGAAGGTCTTGAGGGCGCAAAGGAAACAGAGATTGACCTTGCCGATGACGGAACCGTAGACGCAACAGTTCTCAGCGACCTCACAGTAGAGACTTTCGGTCCGCGCCCTGTTCAGCGTGTGTTCAACTGCAAGGTTTTTGTTGACGCAGTAAAGGATGGACAGGCCGTTCTCATCAAAGCCGGCACAATACAGGTAAAAGTCACTCCTAAGGCTCCGCAGATTTCAGATAACTACTATGTAATAGGCGAACCTTCACAATGGGATCCTACTTGCGCAACTCTCAAATTCACGCATAGTGATAAAGACGTGTATGAAGACCCTATTTTTACAATCACAATACCTGTAGTCGACAATGACGGCGATGGTGACATGTGGTTTGCTATCACTGATGACATTACACAGCAGATGAATGACTGGAGCTATGTGTTCGGATGTGCAGAAGGTAACGGCAAAAATTCTGAGACAGGAAAAATTAGCCGCCGCTCGTCACTCTCTGACGATGGTTCGTTCAAGATTGCTGTTGCAGACGCAGAGCTTATCAGAATCACTCTCAACATGATGGACTATAGCTATAAGATTGAGAAGCTTTCAGCTTTGCAATATTTCTATGTAGTTGGTACACCTAACGGATGGAGTGCAGATAATGCCTACAAAAATATGTTCTACACACAGGATGCAACTACTTACACCTACACAACAAAATGGACAGGTGCTTGGGACTTGAAGGTTTGGGATGCAAACTCTCTTGGAAACTGGGACAATGCTTGGGGTACAGCTGTTGACGGTGACGGCTCAGCAAGCGGAAGTATGATTAATTCTGGCGCGCAGTCGTTCCAGAGTCCTGAAGCTGGTTTCTACACTCTGTCTATAAACAAGAAGGACATGAGTTATACATGGACACGCCTTGACAACCAAAACCCGACAGAATACACCTCTGTATCTCTGATTGGCGACTTCAACGGTTGGGGTGGTGATGTTGACCTGGAGCAAGTTGCCGCTCACAACTGGTTTGTAGAATACACAGTTCCTTCAAATGGCGGCTTAAAGTTCCGTGCTAACCATGCTTGGGATACAAGCTGGGGAACATCCGATAAGGAGACAGCTATTGGTGATTCTTATTACTTGCCTATTGGAGGAGAAAACATCAACGTTCCTGCCGGCACATACCAGTTCTACCTGAACGACATCACAGGCGAGTGGAATATCGTTAAAAAGTAATTGTAGCTTCATCAAGCATAATTGAGAGGATGTGTCAGTTTTACACATCCTCTTTTTGTGTCCAGCAGGTATTCGCTATAGCGGCGGATACCTGCTTTTCTCAGCTTGGCAACAAACTTGCCTCACATCCTAACGGCCACAGGACTGTGAACTTACACCATTGCATGACTGTATAAGAAAGACTTGAAGTTGACGAGAATACAATGGAATTGGCTCAAAAATGTGATTTTAATGTTTTTTTAGGCTCATTTTGAACCGATTATTGGATAAAAATCAATATATTTGCAGCAAACTTCAACTATAAAAAGACATTAATTATGAACAGCAATCC
>CABSIA010000123.1 GCA_902477645.1 uncultured Prevotella sp.
GTACCAATCAGATGTCCTACTTCTCATGTTTCTTTGGTTTAATGATTTAGTATTGCCACGTCAGACAACAGCAACTGCTGCCTAAAGGCATTTTTGAAAACTTGCTTGCAAAGATAATAATTTTTATTGAAACACAAGCATTGTAGGGCTATAAAATGTCAAGACCTGCGGCGGCGGTAGCTTTACGGGCAATTGCCTCGTATTCGTCGTCAAGGTCGGCAAAGCGGACAAGAGCATTCATAGCGGCATGTGCAACCCCGACATTGCCACATTGCAATGCAACAATTGCTTGGTCTAAAAATTCGTTTATGCCTCTTTCGTCTGGTTCTTGTCCGTTTCCAAAGAGTCTGGATACAACATTAAAAGCGCAAATCTGGTACAGCGGCGATTCAAAAGCCATCCATTTGAAAGCTACAACAGGCGCAAAATCTGTGTATTGCAACAGGTTGGCAGCAAGCATTTCTGCCATTTCCTGCGACACAACCTGCTCCATCCACACATCGGCAAGTTCCTCGCTCATTCTGTCGACAGGCATCAGGAGTGTGGCAAGAATTTTGCACTCACGGATGTTTTCTTTCCAAAGGGCAATGGCAAGGCCGAAGTCTTTCTCATATCCTGCAGCCATTTTCCTCAGTTCAACAAGGTTTACACCCCAGTTGATTTTATACTCAACTCCCTTTTGGCGCATTGATGTACTTGCCACTCCATTCATCACGGAGCGGAATGACCTTTTTATCTCTTTAAGCTTCTCGTTGACTTCCTCTGTAATCATTGTATAATTAATTGATTATAAAGTTTTTAAACACAAACCACAAATATTTTCTTTTGACCACAGAAGAGGCTTGTATAAAAACAACATTGGTCGGCAGAGAACTCTACCGGCCAACAAGGAGTATTCGTATTTGAGGTAATTATTCAGCAGTTGCATCCTTCACTTTGTTTTTAGATCCTGGCTTACGTCCCCTCTTCTTAGGCTTTTCCGTTAAAGACGGATGCTGTGCAAGATGGTTAAGCTTGTATTCACGCGGAGTTATGCCTGTAAACTTGTAGAAAGAAGCATAAAACGACTGCCGGTTGGCAAAGCCTACCATGTCGGAAATATCCTCCATATTCAAATCCTGATAGCGCTTGTCAACAAGCAGGGCCATAGCCTCCTCGATTCTGTACTTGTTTACAAATGAAGTATAGTTCATGTGGAACCTTACATTGACCACCGCTGAAATGTAGCGTGTGTTGGTGTTAAGGTCTTCGGCCAGCTGTTTGGCAGAATAATCCTTGTCCTTGTACCTTTTCTGTATCAGAATGATTTCAAGAATTTTCTCCTTAAGCTCATCCATCAACTTAGGGCTCACCAAGGTGCGGTAGACCGCCTCCTTCTCTCTGTGTTCTGTAATGTTATACTTTGCCATAATCTTTACCTTTTAATTTTCTATGTTGCAAAATTAATAAAAAACTTTTAAAACAAAAAGTTTTATCTGTTTTTTTTGGTTAAAAAAGTGTAATATGCCAACGTCCGCTAACGTCAAACATAACAATATGTTAGCTTTTAAAAAAAAAGATATATGGCATTAAGTCTTTCCGATGTTTTTACAAATTAAAATTTTCTGTTAATGAAGTTATCCTTACCCTACACGAAATAACCAGAATCAAACAATTATTACACATAGAAAAAGACTTCACATAAACAGGCCAATTACAAATTCGTCACACCCGGCAACAAAGAAATTGAAGAAATAAAGTACAAATAGTTCATGTTGTCTTCAGCATATTAAAAACTTTGTGTATCTTTGCAGAAAATACATTTACTGGCATGAAAAAAAGACTTTTTATTTTTGTGACAGTCCTACTCTTTGCGGCTAAGGCTCAATGCGGCAAACACTATACTGTTGTGTTGTCACTCGACGGCTACAGATGGGACTATACCGAATGGTACGACACTCCATTCATGGACATGATGGCAAGTAAAGGGGTTAAATCGGGCCTCATTCCGTCTTATCCGTCAAAAACATTTCCAAACCACTATACCTTGGCTACAGGTCTTTATCCAGACCATCATGGCATAGTGGCAAACAGCTTCCTCGACCGCTCTACGGGTGAGACATTTTCATTAGGTAACAGTGAGCAGAAAATCAATCCAGTTTACTACGGAGGCGAGCCTATTTGGAACACGGCAAAGAGACAAGGCATAAAAACAGCAGTATTCTACTGGCCCGGCTCTGACGTGTGCGTAGGCGGCAGCCACCCCGACACATACTATGTCTATGACAAAAAGCCACGACTGACCATCGAACAGAGGCTTGACGGCATAATAAGCCAGCTCTCGCTACCTGAAAAAGAAAGGCCGCAGCTCATTATGGGCTATGTTGAGGAACCAGACGGATGCGGCCACAATTATGGGCCGCACGACAAGAGAACACGAAAGATGGTAGAAAAACTGGACTCAATGCTGACCGTATGCTACAATAAAATGATTGAGCTGCCGATAGCAGACGACATAAACCTGATCGTACTCTCAGACCACGGTATGGCATGGGTACCAAAAGCAAACAACATCGCCATAGGAAACAAGCTGAAAGACAACTGGATAGTAAAAGTTGACGGTAGCATTCCTGCAAACATATATGTAAAGCAGGGATATACCGACTCTGTGTATAATGCGCTAAAAAATATCAACCATGCCAAGGTGTGGAAAAGAAACGATATTCCGAAAAGGCTTCATTATGGCACAAACAGCAGAGTTGGAGACATTGTTGTAGATCCCGAATTGGGATATGTTATTTATGACAAACCTACAGACGCAGGAGGCGCTCATGGTTTTGACCCGGCCATGAATGACATTCACGCACTGTTCAGGGCCATGGGGCCAGATTTCAAGAACATCGAGATACCCCACTTTGCCAATGTCAACGTATATTCTCTCCTATGCCGTCTACTCGGCATTAAGCCTGCAAAAAACGACGGCAACATAGAGGAAACAAGTATGATTTTACAATAAAATGTAGCTTTTTACATTGTATAGAAAGATAAACTTTTATAACTTTGCACGCAAAACAAACAAACGAATAAACTATGGAAAGAACATGGAGATGGTTTGGCAAGAACGACAAAATTACACTTGCCATGCTGAGAGAAATTGGAGTTGAGGGCATCGTGACAGCCTTGCACGATATTCCTAACGGCGAGATATGGCCAAGAGAGGCCATTAATGGCCTCAAGACTTACATTGAGAGCTACGGCATGAGATGGAGCGTGGTTGAGAGTCTGCCTGTATCTGAGAGCATAAAATATGCAGGTCCTGACCGTGACCAGCTGATTGAGAATTACAAACAGAGTCTACGCAACCTTTCTGCTGAGGGCATACACACCATCTGCTATAACTTTATGCCCGTGCTCGACTGGGCACGCACCGACCTGTCGCACCCTAACCCTAACGGCACTACAAACCTTTATTTCAGCTATCCGGAATTTGCATATTTCGACATACATATTCTGAAACGAGCGGAGGCTGTTGCAGACTGGAAAGCCATGGGCGAGAAGATGGGCAGAGACATATTAGCCGAAGTCGACGAGCTTAAAGGAAAAATGACACCTGCCGACGACCACAAACTCGTTGAGAATATCATTGTAAAAACCCAAGGATTCGTAAGCGGAAACATTAAGGAGGACGATGAGCATCCTGTAGAGCTGTTTCGGCAATTACTCGATTTGTACAAGGGTATCACAAAAGATCAGCTGCGCGAGAACATGCGCTACTTCCTCAATGCCATCATGCCCGTATGCGAGGAATGCGACATGTACATGTGCGTTCATCCCGATGATCCTCCATTCCCCATCCTCGGCCTTCCGCGCATCGTTACAAATGATGAAGATATAGAATGGTTCCTCAACGCAGTAGACAATCCGCACAACGGTCTTACCTTCTGCGCTGGCTCGCTGTCAGCCGGCAAACACAACAACGTTGTAGACCTTGCCCGCAAATACGCCCGGCGCACATGGTTTGTTCATTTGCGCTCATGCCATATTTTCGACAATGGCGACTTCACCGAGGCAAGCCACCTCGGAGGACGTGCAGACATCATTGAGCTTGCACGAATATTCGAAACTGCAAACCCGAAGCTGCCTATGCGTGTCGACCATGGAATGACAATGCTCGGCGATGAGGAGCGCGGATACAATGCCGGATATTCGTTCCTCGGACGTATGTTCGCCATGGGACAGGTACAAGGCATTCTGGCTACTGTAGACAGAGAACTCGGAATACCATATCATCAGCCAGGGTTCTACGAATAACACAATTAACACACAAATCTCCAACAACAATTTTAACAACAAATAAAAATGAGACACGACTTATTCAATATCAAAGACCATGTTGTCGTCATCACTGGCGGAACAGGCGTACTTGGCCGCAGCATAGCAAAATATCTTGCAGGCGAGGGGGCGAAAATTGCAATTTTAGGACGTAAAGAGGATGTTGGAAACGCCATAGCTGAGGATATAAAAAAAGATGGCGGAGAAGCATCATTCTTTAAGACAGACGTTATGAGCAAGGCTGTTCTCGAACAGAACCGCACTGACATATTGGCAAAATACGGACATATTGACGCACTCCTCAACGCCGCCGGCGGCAACATGAAAGGTGCCACGATTGGTCCGGCACAAAACTTTTTTGACCTCGACCCCGAACAGTTCCAGACAGTACTAAACCTTAACCTCACGGGAACTGTAATACCAACACAGGTTTTCCTTGAGCCAATGGTAAAACAAGGCAAAGGCACAGTCGTAAACTTCTCGTCGATGGCAGCATTCCGCCCTATGACCCGTGTTTGCGGATATGCTGCCGCAAAAGCCGGAATATCAAACTTTACGGCATACATGGCTCATGAATGCGCTAAAAAGTTTGGCGAGGGCATCCGTGTAAACGCAATTGCTCCCGGCTTCTTCATAACAGAGCAAAACCGCTCACTGCTCACAAATCCTGACGGAACATATACCGAACGCGGACAGGACGTAATACGCCAGACTCCATTTGGACGCATGGGCGAGCCAGAAGAACTTTGCGGAACAATTCACTACCTGATAAGCGATGCGTCAAAGTTTGTTACCGGAACGGTGGCTGTTGTAGATGGTGGCTTCAACATATTTGCTATGTAAAAAAGGGACAAATGTAAATAACTTTTTAAGAAATCCGTATATATTTCTTAGACATAAAATATAAAGGAGAGGATATCTGCAAACTGCAGGTTTCCTCTCCTTTTTACTATTATGCGAAATTGAAAGTTTACAATATCTGACGATACAAAGCTACAATATCGTCGCGTGTCACCTCACGTGGGTTACCTGGGGTACAAACGTCCTGGATAGCCTGGTCTGCGAGTGCGTCGATATCTTTCTCTGTGATGCCAAGCTCTGACAGATGGGCAGGAATACCTACCAAACGGCTCAGATTGTCAATCTCCGCACATGCGGCATCGGCAGCCTCCTGCTGTGTCATACCATCTTTATAAACACCAAGCGCCTTTGCGATGTCAACATACTTAGGCAAAGCGGCAGGAGCATTGAACTTCATAACAGTAGGCAGAAGCATCGCACAGGCAACGCCATGAGGAATATCGTGGAGAGCACTCAGAGGATGAGCCATTCCATGGTCGACACCGAGACCGACATTAGAGAATGCCATACCCGCAACATACTGGGCTACAGCCATACCGTTTCGGCCTTCTGGATTTGTAGGCTCATTTACGGCAATAGGCAGATAGCGGTGTATCATCTCGATAGCCTTTATCTCGAACATATCGCTAAGTTCCCATGCACCTTTTGTAATAAGTCCTTCGATGGCGTGGGTCATAGCGTCCATACCAGTTGCAGCAGTAAGACTCTTTGGCAGAGAATACATAAGCTCGGCATCGATAATAGCCACACAAGGAATATCGTTAGGATCTACGCAAACCATCTTCTTCTGCTTTTCCTCGTCTATGATAACATAGTTGATGGTTGTCTCGGCTGCAGTACCGGCAGTTGTGGGCAAGGCGATGATTGGCACAGATTTTTTCTTTGTGTCGGCAACTCCCTCAAGCGACACGACATCTGAGAATTCGGGATTGTTGCATATAATGCCAATACCCTTGGCTGTGTCCATAGCAGAGCCGCCGCCAATAGCTACTATAAAGTCTGCGCCTGCGTTTTTGCACGCCGCGACACCGTTCTTTACGTTGGTGACTGTAGGATTTGGCTTTACCTCATCATAGATTTCATAAGGAATTGAAGCTTCGTCGAGAACGTCAAGAACCATCTTCGCTACTCCAAACTTCATCAATCCCTTATCTGTTACAACAAGGGCTTTCTTGAAGCCTAATCTTTCTACCACGCCTGGCAGCTCCCTGCGGGCACCGGGTCCGAAATAAGCCCCTTCGTTCAAAATGAATCTGTTGACCATAATGTGTAATTTGTTAATAGTGAATAGATTGTTATAATTAATATTAAAAATATGTTTTTCGTCCATAGATTCTGACTATTAGGCAATTTCCGGGTCTGTTGCCGCATCCTCAAGTATCTGCAAGTCCGCATCACCTATTCCTAAAGACACCAACAATACGTGATCGTCGGCAAAAGCCTTGCTGAGCCTTTCTCTATTGCCATTGGCATATCGCTGCAGCTGTCCTATGGCTCTGCCCCACTCCTTCAAGTGCATGTGACAATATGCGGCATAAAGGCGGTCTGCCGCTATAGGCGACTTTTCCAAGAGTTCCGAATAAGACCTCAGTGCCTGGGCAGCCTTTCCCTGCATAAGGAGACCGTAAGCCAACACACGTACAACATCAACATCATCGGGATACTCAAACGTCAGTCTGAACAGCTCTTTTACACCCTCAGCCAGTCTGCCAGTATGGAACATGGCGACACAATGCTTAAGCTTATGACTTAAATGCTCATCACGTCTTAGCTCAAACAACTTGTCGTACAGCCGCACAGCATTGTCATAATCAGAATTGCGGAATGCCGATAAAGCGGAACCT
Organism: uncultured Prevotella sp.; assembly: GCA_902477645.1. GTDB lineage: Bacteria > Bacteroidota > Bacteroidia > Bacteroidales > Bacteroidaceae > Prevotella. The sequence continues at coordinate 7,017 of CABSIA010000123.1, forward strand.
TTCAATGCTCTGAAGTTGGAGTTGTCAGCGCTGTATGCACTTTGATAATATTCGAAAGCTCTGGCATAATCGCCCTCCTTCATTTTAACATACGCCATAAGCAGCAGATCGTCTATGCTGTTGTTGTCGAAGCAGGCAAGAAGCATCGAAGTCGGGTTTATACCACGCTTTGCAAGGAATTTGGCGAATATTCTGATTTCGGCAGACATATTGCCAGAGAAAGGAGAGTTGGCGAGCAATATCGGGAAGCGCACGAAAATATCGTCAAACGAGCCTTTCTGCGGGAACACTTTGAAAAAGCGGTAAAGGTCTTGCAGGTATGCCCGGCGAAGGAAAGCCGGTGACTTATCACCGTTTAGCTTAACATTGCCTATTGCTGCCGATAATTCTTGAGACTGAAGAGTCTCCCTGATATTTTGCGGCAACTTGTCGTATATATTGCCAAAAGCCAGCACAAGCGAGTATTTGTCACTGTCGCAAAAAGAGTTTTGACCTATGATGTTATTCAGAATGGGCGAATTGGCAAAGCGTGACGCTATATGCGAAAGATGCGGATTGTTCATGTAGAAAGGCATGAACCAATTGCTCAAAGTATAGAAAAAAGAGAAGCGCTTCATTTGCTTGAAGCCTCCGAAATATATGTCGGCACCCGACCTCTGCATATCCATCATCTTCTTGACAGACTGCTCCATCTCCTCCATCTTCCGGTCGGCAGCTCCCGGGTCAAGAATATCGTCCATAGGGTCATCTTCCTTCTCCTCGATGCCCGATTGCGTTATATTGATATTTCTGTTCTTTATTATCTCCGGATATACATTGCGCTCAAGATACTCATTGTCTTTCTCTGCATTGTTGCAATACACGACCTGCATGGCAAGCTCAAGTATTTCGTTGCGTGCCTGCCCGTCCTTGAGCACGGAAGAGGTAAGTTTCTCTATCTCGTCAGGATAAATCCGCTCACTGACAAGTGAGGCAAAGACCCACCCTACAAGCGCACGCTGACGCAAAGGCTCATCAGCCGCCTGCTGGTATACCTGCAACAAGGCTGAGACTTTAAGATAATCAGGAACGGTGAGAGCGGCAAGCGTGATAGCACTGACTATGAGCATAGCGTCTTGGATGTCAATAGTAGGCTCTAAAACAAGTTGCGCTATCTCCTCAGCCTTTGAGTTTGTCCAATTTCCGTCGACAAGTATTGAGTTGAACAGACTGTCAAGAAAACCTTGCCTTTTCTCATAAACATCCAGTACGCTTGATGTTGTGGAAAAGTCGATAGACGACATTGCTATGTCCTGCACGAAACCTTCCAAAACAGACAAAACCGAGGATGCAGAGACAAGCACTCCGCCATTTCTCTGTTTGCAGTTGGCAAACACAGCGTTGTCCCGGACAAGAGCCTCACGGAGAGCATCCGTAGCAAGCCGCTTCAATTGCAATACCATGTCGGCATACATCTTGCCACGATACAGGTCATCTATGTCACGTGACAGATATTCTTTCATTAGACGATAGTTGCTATCTATGCTCTCCAGCCTGTCTGCCACATGAAGCCACGGCAGCTGCCCCTGCAGTGATTTCATCATCTCTATTCCATTTCCAAGTGTAGAACGGGAAATGCTGCTTATTATATTGCGTATAATGGTTTCGTTCTGAGTCATTTTAAGTTTGCGTGTTTATATGTCATCCTTGGCATTGCTTTCACACACTTTGCGTCGGCAGCCATATATTTTTCAATAATATCAGAGTAGCTTGCCACACCATATTTCTCTATTGAGTCGCAAGCCTCGTTGTAGATTTTCAAGAAAGCAGATATTTGCCGCTTCCTGCGCTCGTCTGTAAAAACAGCCTTACGGAAAGCTATTACACCGACACAGGTCTTCGAGAACAGGGTGTCGGCAATTGGCTTATGGTTGTGCAGACGGGCAATTGTAGCCTGAGGCTCCGGCAGGAACATGGCATCCATCTCATTGTTCAGCAGCATACGGAGACGGATGTTGACATCGTTGATTTGGATTTTGTAAATATCGCTTTTTGTCTTTGCCTTAGAGATGGCAAGGTCTGCAAGCGAGTCGGTTGCAGAGAACCTTGTCATGGCAAGCATTTTGTCAGACATTTGAGAGAGTTTTTTTATTCGGGTTGTTTTGTTGGTAATGAGTTGCCACTTCAGATTGGTCTCAGCAACATAACTCAAAGCTGTACCTTTGTCTGAGAGGCGTTTGGCTC
>CABSIA010000124.1 GCA_902477645.1 uncultured Prevotella sp.
ATTTGGGCTATAGCCTAATCGCTGAATAGTTACACGCTTATATTTGTAGTTTAAAATATGTTAACGGTGGCAAAAAAGCTGGTGCCGAAAGATAATTTAAGAAAAAATAATTAACTTTGTACCGACTCATTAGGTATAATGGTCTGAAAACAGAAAATGTATTTGGGCTTTGGTACCTGCCCCCGCTAATGCTTGCATGGTTCTGTTGTGAACCTTGTTGGAGATATGGGTTGGGTAAGAGTCTCCATTTTACGGAAAAAGGCGTTTACATGCGTCTTGTCATTGGCTTGGTAGAATCTCGCAGGTTGTAGTGAACCCAGAGAAATACGAAATATATTCGGTCAACGGAATAAGAAAGGACAGAGTTTCTAAAGGTATTAATATTTTGAAAAGAGATGGAATTGCCATAAAGATATACAGGTAGCGGATAATAAAAAGTGCCTGTTGGCATAAGCTAAACAAAAATTGTTTTGCAACATCGTGAAAAAGTGGTAAATTTGCCACGTGAGAAAAATCATACATATAGATATGGATGCGTTCTTTGCCTCCGTAGAGCAGAGAAATCATCCGGAGTTGCGTGGAAAGGCTATTGCCGTCGGACACGATGGTGAGCGTGGAGTTGTCTCTACGGCAAGCTATGAGGCACGCAAGTTTGGCGTGCGTTCCGCTATGTCTATGCAGACGGCGCACAGGCTGTGTCCTGAGCTTATAGTCGTAAACGGAAATCATGATGAGTATGAGCATGTGTCGGAACAGATTCATGAAATTTTCCACGACTATACTGATTTGATAGAGCCGCTGTCGCTTGATGAGGCTTTCCTGGATGTTACCCGCAACAAGGCGGGAATGGAAATGGCTGTTGATGTGGCACGTGAGATACGGCAACGGATTTGCAGCGATTTGCACCTTACAGCTTCGGCAGGAGTCTCGTATTGTAAATTTCTCGCTAAGATAGCGTCCGACTACCGCAAGCCCGACGGAATGACAGTCATTCATCCTGATAAGGCTCTCGATTTTATAGCATCGCTGCCTATAGAGAAGTTTTGGGGAATTGGACCTAAAACTGCCAGTAGGATGCACAAGATGGGAATATTTGTCGGCTCAGACCTTCGCAATGTCTCTGAGCGTCATCTGACGGAGGTGTTTGGAAAAATGGGCAGCGTTTATCATGATTTCTCAATGGGAATAGATTTGAGACCTGTTGAGGCTGAGAGCATCAGAAAATCCGTGGGATGCGAGCAGACATTTGAGACCGATATATTTTCGCGGACAATATTGATTATAGAGCTTTATCATGCTGTGCTCGAATTGGTTGAGCGCATTGCGAAGGCTGCTTTTTTAGGCAAGACGCTGACCTTGAAAGTTAAATATTCCGATTTCCGGCAGATAACGCGTAGCCTCACGTCAGACGAGGTTCTGGTCAGCAAGGCTGATATTCTGCCTTTGGCGAAACAATTGCTCTCGCAGGTCTCGGTCTCGCCGGCTATGAGAGTCAGGTTGTTGGGACTGTCTGTCTCGAATCCTTCCAATTCCATGTCGGGTGAGACAAAAGAGAAATGGGAAGAAGGCTGGCTGCCGTTTGAAGATTGTTGGTAAGGTTTTAAGGTCATTAGGTGAGATTTGATTTTTACCTTATAACTTTTCTTTATGTATAAAAATGCATGATAAGGGCTAATTTTTCTATCAAATTGAAATATTATTGTATAAGCTTGTTTGCATTTGGATAATTTGTTGTATATTTGCGCACAATTTGTAATTGAATTATAGTCTCTAACAAAAAAGGTAAAAGATATGATACTGGATATTGACATGCTGAGGTCTTTTTATGACTCTTATTCACAGAATGTAAAGGCGGCAAAAAAAGTTTTGCAACGTCCTATGACATATTCCGAAAAGGTGCTTTTTGCTCATCTTTTCGACAAATCAGATATGAGACCGTTTCGCCGTGGTGCCGACTACGTTGACTTTCGACCAGACCGTGTTGCCATGCAGGATGCCACAGCACAGATGGCACTCCTGCAGTTTATGAATGCCGGCAAGAGCAAGGTTTCTGTTCCGGCAAGCGTCCATTGTGACCATCTTATCCGTGCCGATGTGGGTGCGGCGAAAGACCTTCAAGCAGCAATGGAGACCAACAGGGAAGTGTATGATTTCCTAAAATCAGTCTCACAAAAATATCATATCGGATTTTGGAAACCAGGCGCAGGCATTATTCATCAGGTTGTGCTCGAAAACTATGCGTTTCCTGGAGGAATGATGGTCGGTACCGACTCGCATACACCTAATGCCGGCGGATTGGGTATGGTTGCGGTTGGCGTAGGTGGGGCCGATGCCGTGGATGTTCTCACAGGCCAGCCTTGGGAACTGAAGATGCCACGCCTTATAGGTGTTCATCTTACAGGAAAGCTCAACGGATGGGCTGCGCCAAAGGATGTGATATTGTACATTCTCGGACAGCTCACTGTAAAGGGCGGTACAAATGCGATACTTGAATATTTCGGCGATGGTATCGACAGCCTTACGGCGACAGGACGCGCCACAATTTGCAATATGGGTGCCGAGCTTGGAGCCACATGCTCAATATTCCCGTTCGACAGAAACGCCGCCGAATATCTCCGGCAGACAGGACGAGTGGAAGTGGCTTCTATGGCTGAGAGAAATGCCGGTGAGCTTCGTGCCGATGACGAGGTCATGGCATCGCCAGATACATATTTCGACCAGGTTCTTGAAATAGATCTTGCCAAAATAGAACCACATCTTAATGGCCCGTTTACTCCCGACGCCGCAACTCCAATCTCGCAGATGAAAGCGAAAGGACCATCCTACGGCTATCCGATGGATGTGGAGGTTGGACTCATTGGCTCGTGCACCAACTCCAGCTATCAGGATTTGTGCCGTGCGGCATCTGTCGTGAGGCAGGCTTTGGAAAAAGGCATAGAGCCAAAAGGCCAGCTGGTTGTCAATCCAGGCTCAGAGCAGATAAGATATACGGCAGAGCGCGACGGAATTCTTGATGTCTTCAAGCAGATGGGGGCTTTGATAATGTCGAACGCATGCGGGCCTTGCATCGGACAATGGAAACGCCACACCGATGACAACGAGCGTAAAAATGCCATCGTTACATCATTCAACCGCAACTTCCGCCGGCGTGCCGACGGCAACCCGAATACATACGCTTTCATTGGCAGTCCGGAGCTTACCACAGCTCTTGCCATAGCCGGCCGGCTCGATTTCAATCCTGCCACAGATACACTTGTAGATAAAAACGGCAACAGCGTGATGCTCGATGAGCCGTCGGGATATAACTTTCCGCCGAAGGGTTTTGACGTTGCTGATAAGGGTTTTGTTGCTCCTGACGAGACATCTGCCGATGTGGATGTTGTCATCAATCCCGATTCAAACCGTCTGCAACGCCTGCTGCCATTTGCTCCTTGGAGCGGTAATGATTTCACTGATATGCCTTTGCTCATAAAGACTCAGGGCAAGTGTACCACAGACCATATATCTATGGCGGGTCCATGGCTGCGTTTCCGCGGACATCTGCAGAACATATCAGACAATCTGCTGATGGGGGCTGTCAATGCTTTCAATGGTGAGTCGAACAAAGTGAAATGTCAGCTTTGCGGTAATTATGTTGAGGTGTCAACGGCAGCCAAGGCGTACAAGGAAAAAGACTTGTCGAGCATAGTTGTGGCTGAGGACAATTATGGCGAAGGCTCAAGCCGTGAGCATGCGGCCATGGAGCCGCGTTTCTTGAATGTGAAGGTGGTTTTGGCAAAAAGTTTCGCACGTATTCACGAGACAAACCTGAAAAAGCAGGGCATGCTTGCTTTGACCTTCGCCGACAAGAGCGATTATGACAAAGTCCGTGAGGACGACCGCATATCTGTTACCGGACTTACCGCATTCAAGCCTGGCGAGCCGCTGACTGTTACGCTTAAACATGCCGATGGCACAAACGAGACATTCAATGCCCTGCATACCTATAATGAGACTCAGATAGCGTGGTTCAAAGCCGGCAGTTGTTTGAACCTACTCAACAGCGGGATGTAACGGAGGTTAAATTATAGGGCCGCTACATGTAGCGGCCGCAGGCAAAAATTTCGTTATGTTATAATACCATTATTATTTGCGGCCGCTATACATAGCGGCCCTACAGATAAATAAAAAAAACGATGAAGAAAGAATATCTTATATATAAACTTAGCGACGAGGTAAAGAACTCGTGCAAGATAGACCGTGAGGCATTTTCAAAGTATGGCGTAAAGCGTGGACTGAGAAACGAGGACGGAAGCGGTGTGCTCGTCGGACTTACCAATATAGGTAATGTTGTCGGTTACGAGCGTGACGAAGACGGAAAGCTACAGCCGACAGACGGAAAGTTGTACTATCGTGGATATGAGCTTGACGACCTTGTCGCACCGTTGCTCAGTGAAAAACGGTTCGGCTTTGAGGAGATTGCGTTCCTGCTTCTTTCGGGCAGTCTTCCAGATAAAGAGGAGCTTGCGGCTTTCCGTGAGCTGCTCAACGATAACATGCCGCTCGACCACCGCACAATTGTCCATATCATCGACCTCGAAGGCTCAAACATTATGAACATTCTGGCACGTTGCGTGCTCGAGATGTACACTTTTGACCCAAATCCCGACGACATCTCGCGCGACAACCTTATGCGCCAGTCTATTGAGCTTATAGCGAAGTTTCCGACCATTGTGGCTTACGCCTACAACATATACCGGCACTCGGTTCAGGGGCGCAGCCTTCACATACGCCATCCGAAAGAAAATCTCGGTATAGCAGAGAATTTCCTCTATATGCTGAAGCACGACAACTATACTGAGCTTGACGCGCGCATGCTCGACCTGCTGCTTATCATCCAGGCTGAGCACGGCGGTGGTAACAACTCAACTTTCACAGTCCGTGTAACAAGCTCAACACGTACAGATACCTATTCGAGCATTTCTGCTGGCATCGGCTCACTGAAAGGTCCTCTGCATGGTGGTGCCAACATCAAGGTTATCAATATGTTCCATCATCTGAAAGAGCAGATCGCAGACTGGCAGAACATCGACGAGATAGACACCTATCTCTGCCGCATGCTCGACAAGCAGGCTTACGATAAGTCTGGACTCATTTATGGTCTCGGCCATGCTGTATACACCATGAGCGACCCACGTGCCGTTGAGCTGAAAAAACTGGCTGGCGAGCTGGCGAGGGAAAAGGGTAGGGAAAAAGAGTACGAGTTCTTGAAACTCATTGAGCAGGAGGGCATAAAGTGCCTTATGGCACGGGGGCGTACAAAGCCCGTGTGTGCCAACCTCGATTTCTACAGTGGTTTCATATACGAGATGATAGGTCTGCCTCAGGAAATTTACACTCCTATCTTCGCCATGGCGCGTATTGTGGGCTGGACAGCCCACCGCATAGAGGAGCTGAACTTCGAGAGCCGCCGCATAATCCGTCCTGCTTACAAGAACATCCTGGACGGAAAGGAATATACGCCAATCTCGGAAAGATAGAATTTTTAGCACCTATAGTTCAAAGACAAAGTATGTGGACTTCAATGGCAATTTATGTCCACATACTTTGCCTTTGAAGTCCAAATACTTTTAACGGTTAAGATTTTATAAACAATTCTTAATGTAAGTTGATTGTTTTTAGATGGTTAACTAATATAATTAACAGGGTATTGATGATAAAACGTGTAAAATTATATATTTGCAGATACAGGCTGTTGATGGCAGCGGTGCTTGTAGTCGTTGCCGTGTGTCTGTTTTCCAGATGGTGGTACGATGAGCCGACGGCCAATAACGCAGCTGTGGTTGAGGAGTGCAAGTATTATGTTGTAAAACCGCCGCAGGGTGGTGACTCTTTGTATGTCTATGCCTACAACACTGGCGATACTCTGCTTGCAATGCCTTCTGATACAGCTTTTATGAAACTGATAACACGCAGCAGACATTGCTCGTGGGTGAACCGCTTCTGGATGTCATCGTGTTTCGGCATGCTTGCCTCAAAAACAGATTCGGCTGCCGAGGCGAAAAGCCGGATGAGGGCAATAGACGACAATGTGGCCTATTCGTTTGTCAAGGCAAGATATGTGGCACTGGGACAGATGGAAAACATGTATCGCCGGCAGCTGTCGGAGATAGATTATTATATAAAGACCCATACGGTTGATGACGAGGGGTTTGATATTGTGGCACGTAGGCGTGAGGCTGTCATTCATAACATTGATTCTGTCGGAAAACTTATGACTGTCGCCCGGCTTATAGTCAAGGCGAAGGCTGTGAGAGCCGGACTGCGGGAGAATTATACTGTAGTCAGCAATTCGCTGCGTATGCCGGCACGTGCTGTCAAGTCCCGGCGCAATGGCTTTCTGTTCTATTCTCTGCAGAGTGGTGGCACTCCTGATGGGGTGCGTCCTGTTTATGCCCACGCCTCAGACATTGGCTATGGCATGAAGCCGTGCGAGGCTCTGCTCCCTCAGCCAGATACCGTTGTTTTAGGTCGACGGGACAAAAGTGGGCGCTATCAGGGTGTTGTGTCAATATTCTATCCCGGTGGCTCTTATTATGAGGGAGAGGTGCTGGCTCCCCTTCCCCTTGGCGGAGGGTGTTTGCCAAATGGGTTTGGTGTGGAGTTTTCTGAACATAAAGTAAGGGCTGGCAAATGGGAAAAAGGCCGGTACCGTGGTGAACAGCCTGTATATACTTCGGCTCATATTTACGGCATTGACATATCACGCTATCAGCACGAGCCGTCGAAGCAGCCAAAGAGACGAGGACGGAGAAGACGCAAGGTTACGTATCCGATAGAGTGGGACAAACTGCGCATAACGTCGCTCGGAAAAATATCGGAAAAACGTGTGAGCGGAACTGTTGACTTCCCGATATCGTTCATCTACATAAAATGCAGCGAGGGAAAAAGTCTACTCAATGCTTATTACAAGGCAGACTGCCTGGCGGCGCGCAGGCACGGCTATAGAATTGGCGCATACCATTTTTTCTCTACGAAAGTACCAGTGGCTCAGCAATGCAGCCTGTTTCTGAAAAATTGCAACTACCGCAAGGGCGATTTGCCTCCTGCTCTCGATGTTGAGCCTTCGGCGGCTTTGATAGCAAGGATGGGAGGCCCAGATGTGCTGTTGTCGTCTGTCAGGGAATGGCTCGCTAAGGTGGAGGCTTCGCTCGGTGTGCGTCCGATATTGTATGTGAACCAGATTTTTGTAAATAAATACCTTACCGATAAATATGTTGACGGCAAATATTTGCGTGACAATTATCAGGTGTGGATAGCACGGTATGGGCAGTATAAGCCTGATGTGCATCTTGCCATTTGGCAGTTGTCACCAGACGGAAGGGTTCGTGGAATACATGGCGATGTGGATATAAATGTTTTCAACGGATATGATGATTTGTTCGTGAATTTTTAATTCATAATTCATAATTGGCTTGCGCCGAAATAATTTTGAAATAGGGTAAAGCCTAATCTCAAGAGTATAGCTTAATTATGAATTATGAATTATGAATTGTGAATTATGAATTGTGAGTTATGAATTGAGATAAGTTCCTCATCACACAGATATTGCAGTGCGGCGAGCACCTGCTCTCTTGGCAATGGGATGCTCCTGATTTCGTCTATTGTGTGGGGCTGTTTGTCGCTCAGCATATTGAGAATATGCTGACGCGCAGGTGCCGTCTTATCTTCAGAAACCGTGTCGCCGCTGTTGCTGAGACAAACGTCACAGCGTTTGCAGTCAGCCTTCTGATGTTCGCCGAAGTAAGCCAAAAGTTGTTTACTTCGGCAAGTGTCGTTGTTGTTGGCGTATGCTATCATAGCGTCTATCCGGCGTGCATACTGCTCTTTGCGTTTTTCGTAGACCTCGGCAGGAATTATAAGGCTCTCGGGGAGTTCGCGCGGTTGGGTATAAGTTATTAATGGGGTGTTGCTCTCTGGAATGAAATGCAATATCCTGCGTTTGCTCAGCGATTTCAGAATTTCGTAGCTTTGCTGGCGGCTGAGGTGTGCCTGCTCGGTGACGAGTGCCTCGTCTATGTAGACATAGTCGGTGAACAATCCGCCATATTCCCTGAGCAGGGCGGTGATGAGCGCATCCTCCTCTGGCGTGAGAGATTCGAGCTGGTAAAGGTCGTTGCGGTTGAGCAGAAACATTACACGTGCTCTTGAGTCTGGATTAGTCTCGTATTCTATGTATTGTGCACGTGCGAGAATCATCAGTGCCGCATTTGCCTGAACAGGAAAGTGGCGGAAGTTGCGGCAAAATTTCTCAATGCTGAACTGGAAGGTATGGCCGTAGCCGCTGCCTGCGCCAATCTGATAGAAGCATGCGAGGTCTTCGTAAATCTTACGGATGTATTCTTTTGGCGGATAGTTCTCATCGATGCGCTTAAGGAGTTTCCGGGTGTCGAGTCTGTCGTATAGCAGCACGGCGTAAGCCCGTTTGCCGTCACGTCCCGCACGTCCAGCCTCTTGGAAATATGCCTCTATTGAGTCTGGGCTGTCATAGTGGATTACGAGCCTCACGTCAGGCTTGTCGATACCCATGCCGAAGGCGTTTGTCGCCACGATTACACGTGCCTCGTCGTTGGTCCAGCGTAGCTGCCGGATGTCTTTTGCGGTATGTTCGAGTCCTGCATGATAAAAAGTTGCGCTTATGTTGTTTGCCTCAAGTATCTCTGCAATCTCCTTGGTGCGTTTGCGGCTTCTTACGTAGACAATTGCGCTGCCCGGCATAGAGTTCAGAATGTGTACAAGCTCGTTGTCCTTGTCAAGAGTCTCACGGACAACGTATGTCAGGTTTTTGCGCTCGAAGCTCATGCGGAAGACGCTCTCCTGTCCTCTGGTGGTGTAAGGCCCGGGTTGGGAAATCCCCCCGTCGGGGGAGAGAGGTGCTCTAAATTCCAGCTTCTCCTGAATGTCGTCGATAACCTCGGGAGTTGCCGTTGCCGTCAGAGCGAGGACTGGTGCGTCGGGTTTTAGCTTGCGTATGTCGGCAATGTGGAGGTATGACGGACGGAAATCATATCCCCATTGGCTTATGCAGTGAGCCTCGTCAACGGTTATGAAGCTCACTTTTATGTGTCTGAGCTTTGTCTGAAACAAATCTGAGGCCAGTCTCTCTGGAGATATGTGCAGCAGCTTGGGGTGTCCGTGAATGCAGTTCTCGA
>CABSIA010000125.1 GCA_902477645.1 uncultured Prevotella sp.
GAAAGCAGACTCCTGCCCGTCGTGGTCAAGCCCGTAGCGCATGGACATGTTGAGCAGGCTTCCGCTGATGCCTGTCACCCATGAGCGCGCGTTGTAGCCATAGGTCTGTGCAAGTAGCTGGCTGCCGTTGCGGCTGTCGGTCTTTATGCGGCCAAGCTCATCGTAAGTTATATTCCTAATAGTTACGGGAGCACTGCCGTTCACGCTGTGTGTGACGGTGAGTAGCCGTCCGGCATGGTCATACGAGCTGGAAGTCTCTATCGTTGTCGTGGCGGGTTTTGGCTGTATATGCGATGTGTGCACATGCCTGTGCGCCGTCTCGTGTCCGAGATGTTCGTATGCATAGAAATGGGAGTCTGTGCCTCCAGCGTAGTTGGTGCCCCGCTTCTGTATCATGCGCTGACGCTCGTCATAATACATTGCCTCATAAAGATATGACACATCAGACTTGTTTTTTGACAAAACCGCAGTGGTGCGTCCCGTTACCAGCCCCTGCGCCTTATTATACCTTTCGCCAAAGCCTTCCGCTGGTGTGTAAGACAGTTCTGCCTTACCGCTGGCAAAGTCATACTCGTCATAATATGTTGCGGTAAGGACACGGGCATCAGTGAGCGAGAGATTCTGGAGAGTGTACCCCATGAGAGCATCTGAGCCACCTGTATATGTGCAGCGTGGCACCGTGGTGCGTATGGAAGCAGAGGTGGCAGGAATGTTGTAACTGCAGGTGCCTGTAAGACATTCCCTGCCAAAGGCGTCGTAAATGTGGAAAGTGCTCTCGTTACGGCTGCGCTGTACAGCGGTCTGTACAAACAGTGGGCGGTCTGCACCGTCATATTCGGTATAAACGGTTCCTGCACCCGGCATTTTTGACGAGCAACGGCGGTTGCGTATGTCATAGCCGTAGATATAGGCGTATTCCTCGATGCTGCCTGGAGGAACTGTGCCAGAATGACAAATATCAGACAACAGGGGCGGCAAAGTCATGACATGGTTGCCGTTGTCATCGTAAACAAAATATGTGTCATGCAGTATTCGTCCGCCTCCGTTGTACTCTATCCTGCGTGATAGAAGCGTGCGTCCCTGACGGTCGCTGAACTCCATTACGGTTATGCCGTCCTCATCGGACATGCGCTCTACCATGAGTGTTCCTGATGGATAGTTTCCTGAAGCCGTCAGCGGAGGGATGCCACTCGTGCCGCTGCCTACCGTGTACCGTATACAGTTAAGGGTGTCGTTGCCCGACACGTTTGTCAGGTATTCGCTCCTCTTGCTGCGGTTTCTGCTGCGCCACATGCTGCCGGGGCCAGTTGTCCTGACAACCATACCGCCAGGCATCTGCTCGTACTCATAATCAGTATATGGATTTGCGTCCTGCCAAGTGGTCTGTGCGGCTGTAGAATATTGGGAATAGCTGGCGTAATCGCCATTGAGTGAGTTTGTCATGGCTGATGGCTGCCACTGGCGTGTCTTACGGTTCATGCCGTCATACTCATAGAGCGTCACAATGTCGTTATGTCCAGGGCTTATGCCGACACCAACCTCAGCTTTCTGTCTGCCCATACCGTCATAGAACATCACGGTGGTTGTGCCCTCTGCCAGATTGCCCGTACTGCTGGTGAAAATTACGACGCTGCTCTCGTTGTCATCGGCATAAAGGTGCTCTATAGGCTCCTCGCATTCGTAAGGCGGCAAGACGTACTCGCCGTTTTCTTGCCCGTAGAAATCTAACGGTAAAAATAAGGCAAGCAGCAAATATGATATAAATCTGATACGTGTTGACATAGGATTATTTTTTTGTTGTTAATGATGCTGTCCAAAGACTATTGCTTATAATGGTAATCGTATTGGTTTATTATTTTCTTATCATAAGTCGCCTCTTCCTCATAGTATTTTTCCCGAAGCCGTCCGAGCCTATCATACTTATATAGTATGGCTGAGCCGTCGGGCTTGATTTCCGCATACATATCCATGTCCAAATTGTACAAATAGATATGGAATATGGAATTTGGCATCAGATGCCTCTCCGACACATTGCCATAGTTGAGGTAGTTTGGGAATTCTGGGTATTTGGAAATCTCAGCTTCTTCCCCAATTATGCTTTCCGCCATAGCCAGGGTGGCATTTTCTATCTTTATGAACAGTTTCTGTCCGTCAAAGCCCCAGTAATACACGTCGGTCCGCCCGTCGGTCTCTACCTCAGTAGGTTTCCCGTAAGCATTGACTGCGTTCACTTTAAAATCGGTCCTGCTTGCCGGGCCGTCCCCCCACGATGTCGTTTTTTTGCTGATATACGGTATCTGCCCGCCGGCCGACTTGTATTCAAACTTCTCTGTACATTTGTATGCGCCCTCTGTTGTGCGTTTCTCTATTACGGGCGACAATATGTTTTGTCGTGTCATCCAGTTGTATTCCGCATAATCGGACGGATATTTATACTCCACATTTCTTACTGTTTTGTCGCTCGTCTGTGTGCTTTGGGATTTTACAAGTTTGGCAGTGTTGTATAAATATGTAGAGGATGAGCTGTAAGCCCCGCTTTTTGTATACACGGTGTCACATACGGCCTTTGGCAAAAAGCTGTATGTTGTGGTCTTTGCCAGCCAGCCGAAGCTCGCGTCACAGAAATAGAAAGGATTGTAATTCAAAATCACGTTCTGCTGGTATGCCGTTTTGAACGCCGGATGCCCGGTCCTCTCATATTTTATGGTTCTCTTACTTTTTAAATTGCCGTTGCTGTCATAAACCTCTTCCGACAGTAATCTGCCGCGCTCCCGGGCGTGGCTTGTGTATGGGGCTATTGCGTCTCCGCCAGAGGCTGTGCCATAAATGTATATGCTGTCGGGATGGGGAGTGCCGAATATGTCGGTGTCGTAATTGGAGTACCGGTATCTCGTCCACCCCATGGAGTGCCCGCCGGCATCGAGGGTCTCCTCTATCACACACGAATATCCCACGTCTGGGCTGTTCTGATTGGTGGCAGGAGTCTGAAAGTCTCCTGTCGACTTAAGCTCCAGCCTGACACTGCCATCCGTATACGACACGCTGTGCACCGGCATGCCCTTGGATATACCGCTGCTCTTTCCGCTCTTAGTCTCCGAATAATAATATTTTTTTTTGCCTATGAGGGAGTTGTCTTCATTATAGTTTTTTATCTCCGCCACTCTTAGCCCGCCGGCATATCCAGTCTTGCTTGTAAGTGAGATATGGTTAGACGATACTATTTTTGAGTAACTGTGCTGCTCGTATGTAAATGTTGTCCTGCCTTTGGTGGGGTATATTATTTCCGACAGCGTCTCTGCTTTTGTCGCAGACAACGAGGGGAGTATTGTTGTATATGACGGATAGTCCCCAATTCTCACGTCACCATCTCCTTTCTCATCCTTTCCATTATAATAGCCCCAAGAGTCGGTTCTCGCCATTGAATACCTGTAAGGCATTGTTTGGTTTTTGTCATATATGAGACTATATACAGGCATGTCATCACCCGATGTCTCATCTGGTATCTCGTAGCCATATTGTCCTTTTATTATATTGGGAATGCCAGTTCTTGTAATTATCGATGTCAGTTTGAGCCTGTCATACATATTTTGGACATAATCAAAATAAATAGAATGACCGTTTCCTGTAAGTTTGTTCTTTATGGCAATACGGTGCAGTACATTGTGCTTGAGCGAGTCTGCTATCACCTCGCGTGTGCGGCTCTCACTATCATATTTTCCCACACCCATAAATACGAAAAACTGCGATGTCGGGTCTTCTATATTTTTTGAGTATGTCTGGTATCTTGCACCTCCGTCTGAGCTTTTTTCCCAATATAGGACCTTGCTGCTGTTTGTAAATCTGAATCCGTAGCTCCGGTCTTTAAAATATGTAAAATCTATTGTCTCGTTTGGAGCGTCAATTGATGTGAGGCTTACGGGGAACAGCAGGAAGCCCGTAAAGCCGCGCCAGCCGATATGGTCAGGGGTGTCCTGTTCCTGCACAGTACCATATTGCATACGGTATTGGGGGACGTAACGTATATCACACATTTTTGCCGTGGCGTCATAGGTAAAACTAATCTCACGTTTGTCTGTAGTAGTTATTTTTGACAGTCTCCATGTTGTTGGTATCAGAGGACTATGTTTGCGGGCATAATAAGGGATGCTGAACTCAGTGGCCGACAGGCCGCCGAACTCATAGCGGCAGCCGTCTGGTGTTATAAGAGTGAATTTGTTGAAGAACCTGTTGTTGTTCTCCATGTCATCCCAACCAGAAGTGTTAAACCGTTTTTCCAACTGTTTCCTGTTAATAAAACCCTCTCCGTTTGCTGGATTGAACTCCACTTTTATGTCATAATCGGAGACGACTGTCCATCCGCCGTCCTCGTTATAATAGAAGTTTCCTGTATATCCGCAGAAATTAAACGAGAACTCATCAGGGGTAAGCTCAAAGAAATCATCTCCACGCAAATTGTCTTTTGTCATCTGTGCAAACGACTGGTTGGAGATGTTTCTCATTTTTGACGCGTTGGAATAAAAGCCATGACATATATTGTCGTCTCCGCACAACTCGTCGTAAACACAGTTGACAGTGCGGGTGATATATCCGCCTGCCATGAGGCTCCATCCCATGCCGAGTATTCCAGCAGGCAAATTAGGCTTTACCGAGGCAAGGTGATAACTTACAGATAGTGGAAGTACATAATCTCCAACTTTTATGTCATACAACGGAATCGAGATATCCGGAATTCCTGTATAATGGCTTACAGGTATGGTGCCGTACATTCCAAGGTTTGCGACCTCCGGAGACTGGATGTTGTGTACCGGATAAATCTGCGCATTTATCTCCGATACAGCCGGCAACATCAGCAGTATCGTCAGCATCTTATATATAAAACTGTCTGTTCTCATCGTTTTATTGTTATTTTCTCAGTATGGCTGTCCCCGTCAGCGTCTATGCGCAGGATGTATACGCCGCTCCTGCATGAGGATATATCTATACTTGCATGGTGGGTCCCCTCTCTCATTTTTCTCTTCTCACCGGCATATACGGTTTTCCCGTCTGCCGTATATATTCCATACGAGATCTCTGCGGAAGCCGGGAGGCTGAATTCTATATTAATCCGTTCCTGCTCAATTTTACTGATATTGCATGCGAGGCTGCAGTTATTGGAGCCGCGTCCTGAGTTTTTCAGCGGTGTATATGCTTTGGGCACTCCGTCTGCGCCAGGGTAATCAGTCAGTTCCTGTGCGGAAGGAGGATAATAATAAGTTGTCACATACGGCTCTGTATCGGCTCCATGCAAAGATGTTGTCTGTGTTTCCAAAACAGGATAACGGTATCCCTCAGCATACCACCGGTATATATCGGTTCTCATCATAAACATGCCGTTATTGATATACATGTCTATGCTGTCAGCATTCAGCGGAGTTGAGGATATTGCCTGCAGGCTGTCTGCCGGATAACGGAGTCCGCAAACGAGACGTATTGTATGCAGGCGTGTGACATTATACAGGGTGTCGCATTCTGGAGATATTAAAGTTCCATAAGCGTCAGCCTCCACTTTATACCGCCCGAAACTGCGTATGGCTATTTTGTCACAATACATGCCTGTTCCATGAAAAACACCAGAATAAGAATCGCCATATTTCATGGGAAAACGGAGATAGACCTCCTTTATGTCATAATCTATTTTTGTGGTGTTGTTCTCAAAACCGCCGACAAGCAGGCTGTCTGTCTGCAAGTCGTAGTAGTACATCGTGGTGCGCTCTGTGCATGCCATACGGTGTTTACTGCCGGCAACATCAGAGTACTTCACCTTGAATTGTTTACTTAGAACATCAGCATTACTGATGTCCCATACAACATCAGTTCCCTTTTGGGCAATGTCGTTGAAAGATATCTGCTTGTTTACAATTATGTCTCCATTGTGAAACATGTTGAGCGGCATCTTTATGCCGTCCTGTCCCTTACAAGAAAAGAGCGGCGGCAGGCACATCAGCAGAAAAACAGGCTTTCTCATAGGCAAAGGTTATTCATCGGTTACAAAAATAGATATAAATATCCAACGTTGTTGCTTTTGTTGTAAATATTTAACAATTAAAGACTCATCTTGTAACCACTCTACTTGCGTATTTACAAGAAGTTACATGTAACAGCCCCATAAGCTCAGTTTAATCTTCTAACCATCAGCGCAATGGTTTTCATGCGCACATAGTTCTCGCTCAGATATACGAAGCCGCGGTGTTTGCCCATGGTGCCCCAGGAATTTTTGGCAATAAAATATTTTTTGCCTGCATGGTCGTGGGCTATTCCTACAAGTGCCATGCAATGGTCGTCAGTAGTATTTCGGCACTCGAAAGCCTTTTGGCGCATGTGTGCGTCTATCTTTGCATTTTCATTGCCGAGCACAGCAACGCCATTGTAAACGTCAAACCCCTTCTCGCTTATATCTCCTTCCCAACCTACTGGATGCCCTTGGCGAAGCGAGGCTTCAATCCGAAGCATCATGCTGTCAAGCGGAAGATTGAGAAACTTATCAGCGAGAACATTGTCGGGAGTCTCAAGCACAAAGCTCTCGCCGTAGGGATGATGCGTGAAACTTGTCAACATCTGCCAGTCGCCGGGCTGATATACGCTGTGGGCAAACTCAACGGGAGTATATCCGGCACCGAGCATATACACCCTCGCTGGCAGATATCCAATCTCTGTATCGAGCAGCAACTCTACACGGCGGCGCATTTTTTCAGCCGTAGAGCGTGCTGAGGCTGCCCGCGCCATTTTGCATGCCAAGGCATTCATATTAAGCTCCTTTCGCGCATGATATGCGTCGTAGCCCACAATGCCGTATCGCTCCATCAGCCTCAGTGCGGTAGGCATCATGCCACGGAGTGAGGGCACATTTCCGCCAAGATGAATGTCCAAAGCCTTGTCCGACAAAAATTTACGGGCCAGGTAGTCGGCTGAGAGATTTACGGAGTCGCCCATGGCAATGCGGTCGGTCTCTATGACCGCAAGCGGAGCATATATCCAGCAAAGGGTGCTGTGCCCCTGATTTTTCATTGGAGTAGTCGGCAACATCATATCCACCGTCATGCCGCCGTCATCAGAAACCCTGCCGGCATTTGCGGTCTCACGCCTCACGCCGCCGTCGCTACAGGCTGACATAAAGACTGTTACCAAAGGCAATAAAATGCAAAATAACCTCATCATGTGGCAAAATTACGAAAAATATGGCTAACTTTGCAACCATGAACGAAAAAATAACAGATTTCGAAATAATGGCGCCAGTCGGCTCACGTGAGTCGCTTGCCGCCGCCATCAACTCCGGCGCAGGCTCAGTTTACTTCGGCATCGGTCAGTTGAACATGCGCTCGCACTCAGCAAACCATTTCACAATTGACGATCTCCGTGAGATTGCAGCCACGTGCAACAGCCACGGAATAAACTCGTACCTGACCGTAAACACAGTAATCTACGGCGAGGATCTCGACAACATGCGCACAATCATCGATGCCGCAGCCGAGGCCGGCATAACCGCCGTAATCGCATCCGACGTTGCCGTAATGACATATTGCCGTCAGCGTGGCGTGGAGGTACACCTGTCTACCCAACTCAACATATCAAATATTGAGGCGCTGAAATTCTACGCCCAGTTTGCCGACGTGGTAGTGCTGGCACGTGAGCTTAACCTCGACCAAGTGGCAGAGATACACCGGCAGATAGTGGAGCAGAACATTTGCGGGCCAAAGGGGGAGCAAATCCGCATTGAGATGTTCTGTCATGGCGCCTTGTGCATGGCTATCAGCGGCAAGTGCTACATGAGTCTGCACAACGCAAACCGCAGCGCAAACCGCGGACAATGCGTGCAGATTTGCCGCCGCTCGTACACTGCCACCGACAATGAGACGGGCAACCAGATTGAGATTGACAACAAATATCTGATGAGCCCCAAGGACCTGAAAACCATACGTTTCATCGACAAAATGATGAAGGCCGGCGTAAGGGTGTTCAAGATTGAGGGCAGGGCACGCGGACCAGAATATGTCCACACGGTAGTGAGCTGTTACCGTGAGGCTATGGCAAGCGTTCTTGACGGAACTTTTACAGAAGAGCGGAAGGACAAGTGGGACGAGAGACTCGCCACAGTCTTCAACCGTGGTTTCTGGGACGGGTACTATCTCGGACAAACACTGGGCGAATGGAACAAGAACTACGGCTCTGCCGCCACTGAGCGCAAGACTCTGGTAGGCAAGGTGACAAAATATTTCTCCAAGCTCGGAGTGGCTGAGGTCTCGGTAGATGCCGCTGAGTTCGGCGTTGGCGACAAACTGCTAATAACGGGCAACACCACCGGCGCACTCTGGCTTACAGCCACTGAGATACGCACCGACTTGGAGCCTGTAGACCGCGCGCCGCAACATCAGCGGGTGTCGATACCCGTGCCCGAGAAAGTCAGGCCAAACGACAAGCTGTTCAGAATAGACATTTTATAAATTACGAATTTTGAATTACGAATTTTGAGTTATTCTCGCTTCGCTGCGATTATAAATTCTGAATTAATAATTCAAAATCGGCTTTGCCGACAATTCGAAACTCAAAACTCAAAATTAAACACAACACCATGACAATAAACGAAATACAAGACGAGATAGTTGAGGACTTCGCCGATTTCGACGACTGGATGGACAAATACCAGATGCTGATAGACCTCGGCAACGAACTCTCTGCGCTGAACGAGAAATATAAAACCGAGCAGAACCTCATAGACGGATGCCAGAGCCGGGTATGGCTCAACTGCACATATACCGACGGCAACCTGTATTTTGAGGCCGACAGCGATGCGCTGATAGTGAAAGGAATCATCGCACTGCTGATAAAGGCCGTAAGCGGACATACTCCTGCCGAAATCCGCGACACGCCCTTGTTTAGAGAGAAATTCATCAACCCCAAAGACCATCTGTCGCCAACCCGCTCGAACGGACTTTTAGCAATGGTGAAACAGATAAAGGCATACGCCGTGGCATACGCCGCAAAATAAGCCCGCAACATGAGAAAACTGAAGACCATAGAGATGAGCCGCCTGACGGCAGAGGAATTCAGGCAGGCCGAGAAGCTGC
>CABSIA010000126.1 GCA_902477645.1 uncultured Prevotella sp.
CTTGGGCAACCTTCGTGGCAACCCATCTTGAAGGTGTCAACCACAATCAAGTCAGCCGTGCTGCCATTAGAGAAGAAGTCTTGAAGTGCGGCAGGAAAGACCGCATTCATACTCCCGAAGATGGAGAGATTATAGAACTGTAGTTCCACGATGGACAGATAGCTTCAATGAGTCCTTTCGGTGTGCCTGTGCTCCGAAAGTTCGCAAAATTGTCACACGTTTATACTTGCCACTTTGGAATAGAAGCACTTATGTCTCATTACCTGGATAAAGACTTCAAGGCAGAGTATCTTGAAATTTCTGCATCAGTAAGGAGCGAAGAGTATTACGTAAAAATGATGATAGCCTGGTTCTTCGCCACAGCCCTTGCCAAGCAATGGGACCTGGCGATTCCCTACATCGGATGCACAACAAGACTATCCAGAAGTCCATTGAGAGCTACAGAATCACGCCCGAGCAGAAGGAATATCTGTTGACATTGAAAGTGTAAAAAATGAAAAATAAAAAACAGAATTTAGTTAAAACACATTAAAGCAAAATCCGTAAGCATCTGACATAGCCAATACTAACCTTTAGGTAACTGAGGCAACAATAAGTGCCTTCTTGTATAATCCGCTGAATGTCATTAACTTTGCAGAGCAAATTTGCAAAAACAAAACAATAAAGACAACAGTAAATTATGAAGAATTATGCAATCAAGAACCTAAATGGTTGGCAGAACGTAGAAGGCAAGATATTCCTTGGTAAGGAACTCGGAATGACCGGTGCAGAAGCATCGTTACAGCGTATTGCTGCTGGCGAAGACGCCCCCTTCCTTCATTCGCACAAGACCCACGAAGAGCTTTATGTGATCATCTCGGGCAAAGGCGAGTATGAAGTGGACGGCGAGAAGACAGCCGTAAGCGAAGGCACCATCATCCGTGTATCTCCAGCAGGCGTACGTGCATTGCGCAACACCTCAAACAAAGACATGGTGATGATGTGCATTCAGTACGAGTCGAAGCCTATCACAGACTTTATGGAAGATGCCAACATCATCCCCTTAGACAAATAATGAACGAAAAAAAAGAACAGACCAAAAGAGACATAAGAGACGCATTGTTCATCGACTGCCCTATCCGCAATGTCCTTGCGCGTGTAGGCGACAAATGGTCGCTCCTTGTGCTATACAACCTACAGCACAAGGAGCCTATGCGTTTTAAGGAACTGCAACGTCAGATGCCCGACATCTCGCAGAAGTCGCTCACGCAGACGCTCCGCACCCTCAAGGAAGACGGTTTCATAAGTCGTGAAGTCTTCCCTGAAATCCCCCCACGTGTTGAATACAGCCTAACACCACGCGCCCTCTCCTTCCTGCCGCTCGTGGAAAACATAATAAACTGGGCAAAGGAGAACATGGAAGAGATAATGGCAGACAGAGAGAAGAACTAACAATGCTACCCTAACGAATCGCCAAAGCTCAAGGTATCGCCTTGATTTCCGAGAATCAAGGCGTATTCTTTGCTTTGGCAAAGATTACACAAAAATAAAGAAGATAAAGTTAATCCCAAATTCTAATGACCGATATTCCTTTTGTAATTCTCTACATGTAAGCGAAAGTTAAATACGTTAAATTATTAGGGTGTTCAGTTCTGTGTTCCAATTTTTATTCCGATTTTAGCACTAAATAAGCATCTAATCCATTATATATCAATAATCTGCACATGCAATACAGTTTCAAATTTAACATCAAAAAAATAAGTTCTGTTTTGATAGTGCTTTTAGCCTACGAATTTAATTTGTTTTCAGCGACTTATAAAAAAATGCTTTCAAAATCATTCAAAAGTTGGAACATAGAACTGAACACCCTATTAAATTATTACCTTTTCGTATCTAAACAGAATCCACACAATCACTTTTCTACCGTTTAGAGTGTATAGTACTGATAATCAACTAATAACACATCCACATCATATATCAATGTTTAACCAAACAGAAAAAAGTATGAAAATCGAATATTCAAGAACATCACATTTATCGGTCCGCGCACGGCCAAGAACAGCGATTTCAGCAACACCTCCGACTACATCACCGCCGGCTGCGTGTTCCCTGATAACGGTTCCAAACTGGGACTTTTCCAGGCTGCCATGCAGATGCGCCGCAGCAGTAAGCAAATGACATTCTAAAAAAAATAGCAATAGAAGCAGTCGCACTATTATCAGATGGATAATATGATAATAAGTATCGTTTTGACTAATAAAAAATGAAGAGTAATAGTAATTTTTAGGAATACATAATCCATATAAATACTTAATAGTCAGTGTTTATATGGATTATATTTGTTTTTGTCCCCTATGTATCTCATGCGTTGGTTAATACAAGTAGGGCAGCTATACATAGCGATCCTATAGAATTCTACTAAAAATCACACACCGTGTTTTCTCGAGAATATTGCGAGATTGTCTGACGGCTTGAAAACAACTTTCTCGTGAGCCTCGATGGTAATCCTTTCTTTTGTGGCAGGGTTAATGCCCTGTCTGGCCGGAACTTCTTTTACGAAGAAACGGCCGAAATCGGGAACTGAGACCTCACGGTCACCCTCGCAGATGTTGTCGGCGATAGCACCCAAAACGGCATTTACATAAATAGCGGCGTCAGTTTTTGAGATGTTTGCTTTCTCTGCCACAGCGGCAGCAAGTTGAGTTTTGTTCATAATCTGTTATTTTTTATAAATTTGTTTTTGCTTCAGATATTCCTAATAAAAGGAATGCAAATATAACACTTTATTTTCAAATTAGCCTTCCCGAGCTTGATTTTTTTATCCTGCATAATTTGAATGTTGCAAAAATATTAAACTTTCGACATTAATTTTCAAATTATTTGCCACGGCGAGAAAAAAGCGTTACCTTTGTAAATCACTTAGAATAGGATAAAAATTATAGAAAACAACAAATTATTATGCAACTTTCAGAAATTATTTTTTTCGGCTGTTTCCTCATTTTTATAATCGGGGTTTTGCTTCTCGACATGCTTGTAATCGACAAGGAGGCTCACGAGGTCTCAATGAAAGAGGCTGGGGCGTGGACCGCAGTTTGGATAGTTTTAGCATTGGCATTTTCTGTTTTTCTGTGGTTTCATGGCGACCTTGTTCATGGCATATCGAACTTTGAGGAACTTCAGGCAGTGACAACACGATATGCCAGCCACATAACTCTCAATCCAAATGATTTTGAGGGGAGTCTGCAGCAATACCGTCATCACATGACAATGACGTATATTTCAGGATATCTGATAGAAAAAATGCTATCGGTAGATAATCTCTTTGTTATGATGATGATTTTCGCACAGTTCGGCGTGAGCAAAAAAGAATATCAGCACGTGCTCAACTGGGGTATAATAGGAGCCATCGTTTTGAGGTTCGTTTTTATATTCCTCGGAACCGCCATCGTCGTACGTTTTACATGGCTTCTTACAGTTTTTGGCCTGTTTCTTGTCTACAGCGGTTTTAAGATGTTTTTCAGCAAAGACTCAGACGAGGCGGTAGATGTCTCAAAGCATCCTGTGGTCCGTTTCCTTTCCAACCATTTCCGTGTGACCGATGGTTTCCGTGGCGACCGTTTTTTTGTCCGCCAGAATGGATTCCTTTATATTACTCCGCTTCTCGTAACAGTTGTTTTTATTGAGTTCAGCGATTTGATTTTCGCCTTCGACAGCATACCTGCCGTATTTTCCGTTTCGCTCGATCCGTACGTGGTGTTTTTCTCAAATATATTTGCCATTCTTGGTCTTCGTGCCATGTTTTTCCTACTTGCCGGTATAGCCGACCGTTTCTGGCTTCTTAAGCCTGCTGTATCAATTCTGCTTCTTTTCATTGGTCTAAAGTTGATACTTCATGATGTTGTCAACATTGATCCAGTTTGGTCGCTTGTCTGCATCCTGAGTGTGCTTTCGTTAGGCATTGTTGGCTCGCTGGTGATTAGAAAGAGGTGAATAAATCCATTTTAACACAGCAAACAGCCTTGAATTGGAAAAAAATCGTTAATTTTGAACCCTGTTAGATGCGCCCGAACGTCGTAGAACGAAAATAAAGGGCATTTAAGGCAAAATCGTAAAAAAACACTTAGTAACAAATAATGGACGAAAATCAGACAATTGACCACGACCGCATCCTCAAAATCAACATTGAGGAAGAAATGAAATCGTCGTATATCGACTATTCAATGTCGGTTATTGTGGCACGCGCACTCCCAGATGTCAGGGACGGATTTAAACCTGTACACCGCCGTATACTTTATGGTATGCTCGGTATCGGAAACACAAGCAACAACCCTTATAAGAAATGTGCACGCGTCGTTGGTGAGGTGCTTGGTAAATATCACCCGCATGGCGACTTTTCTGTATATGGTGCACTCGTGCGTATGGGGCAGGAATGGAACATGCGCTATAAACTTGTTGACGGACAGGGTAACTTCGGTAGCGTAGACGGTGACTCACCGGCTGCCATGAGGTACACCGAGTGCCGGCTCTCTAAGATGGGCGAGCAGGTAATGGATGACCTCAACAAGGATACTGTCGACATGACCAACAACTTCGACGACTCTCTCCTTGAGCCAACCGTAATGCCTACCAAAATTCCAAATCTTCTCGTAAATGGCGGTAACGGTATTGCTGTAGGTATGGCTACTAACATGCCAACCCACAATCTTGCTGAGGTTATTGACGGATGCTGTGCATATATCGACAATCCCGAAATAGGCTGCGAGGGACTCATGGAGTATATCCCGGCTCCAGACTTTCCAACAGGAGCATATATCTATGGTCTGCAGGGTGTTAAGGACGCATACGAGACAGGCCGTGGACGCATCATCATGCGCGCTAAGGCTGAGATCGAGAGCGATGACAGTCACGACAAGATAGTTGTTACCGAGATACCTTACGGAGTAAACAAGCAGCAGCTCATAGAATATATTGCCGAGCTGGTTAAGGAGGGAAAACTCGAGGGCATCTCAAATGTAAACGACGAGACAGGCCGTCAGGGAATGCGTATTGTTGTAGACGTAAAGCGCGATGCAAATGCCAACGTCATACTCAACAAGCTGTTCAAGATGACAGCCCTACAAAGCTCATTCTCTGTGAATTGCATCGCTCTTGTAAAAGGTAGGCCAAAGTTGCTGACACTTGTTGAGTGCGTTAAATATTTTGTTGAGCACCGTCACGACGTGACCATCCGCCGCACAAAATACGATCTTCGCAAGGCTCAGGAACGCGCACACATTCTCGAGGGGCTCATCATTGCATGCGACAATATCGATGAAGTTGTACACATCATCCGTGCAAGCAAGACTCCGAGCGAGGCTCAGGCAAATCTTGAGAAGCGTTTCGAGATTGACGCCATACAGTCGAAGGCAATTGTCGATATGCGACTCTCGCAGCTCACAGGCCTGCGCATGGAGGAATTGCATGCAGAATATGACGAACTTGAGCGTATGATTGCATATTACGAGCAGATACTCAGCGACCCGGAGCTTTGTAAAAAGGTTATGAAAGACGAGCTTTTGGAAATAAAAGATAAATATGGCGACCCGCGCCGTACCGAGATTATTCCTGACGAGCATGAGTTCAATGCTGAGGATTTCTATCCAAACGACCCTGTTGTTATCACCGTCAGCCATCTCGGGTATATAAAGCGCACGGCTCTTTCTGAATTCCGTGAGCAAGCCCGTGGAGGTGTTGGAGCCAAGGGAGCATCTACCCGTGACAAGGATTTCACTGAGTATATCTATCCGGCAACCATGCACCAGATTATGCTCTTCTTCACAAAGAAGGGACGTTGCTACTGGCTTCACTGCTATGAAATACCAGAGGGCGATAAGACCTCGAAGGGTAGGGCTATACAGAATCTGCTCAATATAGAGCCGGGCGATAGCGTTAACGCTCTGTTGCGTCTGCGCGGGCGTGGACTTGAAGACGAGAAGTTTGTAAACTCTCACTACGTTGTATTCGCCACAAAGAACGGTACTGTGAAGAAAACCCCTCTTGAGGCTTACTCCCGTCCACGTGCCAACGGTGTCATAGCCATCAATATCGCAGAGGGCGATGAGGTGGTTGACGTACGCCTTACAAACGGACACAATGAGCTTATCATGGCAAACCGAAACGGACGTGCCGTTCGTTTCGACGAGCAGGCTATCAGAACCATGGGACGTACTGCTACCGGTGTCCGTGGTATGAGGCTCGACGACAATGACGATGCTGTTGTAGGCATGATTGTTGTCAACGACTCTGAGCAGGAAACGGTAATGGTTGTCAGTGAGGAAGGCTACGGAAAACGCTCTATAGTTGAAGACTACCGAAAGACAAACCGTGGCGGTAAGGGTGTTAAGACCCTTAATATCACAGACAAGACTGGCAGACTTGTGGCTATCAAGAATGTTACTGACCAGAACGACCTCATGATTATCAACAAGAGCGGTATCACTATTAGGCTTGCTGTTGCCGATTGCCGTGTAATGGGACGTGCCACACAAGGCGTAAGACTCATCAATCTTGCTAAGAAGAACGATGTCATCGCCAGCGTTTGCAAAGTTATGTCGTCAGAACTTGAAGCGTCTGTTGAAGAGGAAAGCCGTTCACAGTGGGCTCAGAAAAGCGAGGAGATGAGACAGGACACAGCAGCTCCAACAGAAGAAACAACACCAACAGATGAAGCTGCACCAACTATAGCACCAACTGAAGAATAATAAATATAGAACTTTAGATATTCCGGAACTTCCGGAATATCTAAAGTTTCTGTATATTTAAATAGATTCTTATTCAATAACAAATCAATAGCTTATGAAAAAAATCATTGTTATGGCTGCTATGATACTTGGAGTATCTTCAGCCTTTGCCGCCGACAGCGATGCTCTCAAAGCCATCACTAAGGCAAAAACCTATGCCGAGGCAGAGAGCCTTATCAAGAGTTCTCTCGACCAGCTTGCCTCACCAGCCGAGAAAGCTAAGGCTTACAACAAACTCTATGAGCTTGCCATGAAAGATTTCGACGCAATCGCAGCTGTGGTTGCAGAGAACCAGAAGGCTATGGTAATGCAGGCCGAGCAGAAGGCTTACGATACCGCTTCTTATTACAACAGCGCATACAATGCTGTGAAGGCTGCCATTGAATGCGACAAGTATGACGGTCAGCCCGATGCTAAGGGTAAGGTGAAAATCATGTACCGCAACGATGAGATGCGCAAGGGTAAACTTGCCCAAGCCCGTATTGAGCTTGTAAATGCAGGTCAGTGGATTGACGGACACAATGACGACAAGGGGCTTCTCAAGTATTGGGGATTGTTTCTCGACAGTCGCCAGAGCAATCTCTTCAATCAGTTGCCAAAAGAGCCTTTCCTCGGTCAGGTGGCTTTCTATGCGGGGGCTTACGCAGAGCGTGCTAATGACTTAGCAATGGCCGACCGCTACTTCGATATAGCTCTTGAGGACTCTGCTTACCATGATAAGGCAGAGAGTGCAAAGTTTGAGGTTGCAGGCAAGAATCTGCATACCAAGGCTGATACACTTCGCTACATCGGACAGCTCAAGGAACTTTACACAAATAAGAACAGTGAGATTGCTTTCAGCGTATTGTGCAAGCTCTATAATGCTTCTAATATGACAGATGAGCTCAACAGTCTTGTAGCTGACCAGCTTACAAAGAACCCTCACAACTTCCTTGCCCTTGCATACAAGGCTCAGAACATTGCCGACAAGATTAGCCGTGTAGAAGAAAATCAGGATTGGACACCAGCCATTGATGCTTATAAGGCTCTTCTCGAGGCAAGCGACGGCTCACAGGCTTTCGTTTATGCAGGTCTCGGACAATGTTTGTGTAAGAAAGCAAGTGCAATAACAGAGCGTGCAGCCCAAAAAGCCCTCTTCCAGGAGGCTCTTCCACATCTTGAGCGTGCAAAAGAGCTTGATCCTGATAATACCACTGCTTGGGGCTACTTCCTATATGTATGCTATGGCTCTGTATTCAGCTACAACGACTCTCGCGCCTTGGAGCTCAAAGAACGTTTCGGTTTTTAATATCGCAGACTTATTTTTATAATATCTCTAAGAGATAAAGAATTTAGGTGTGTCATTTAATAATGGCACACCTGATTTTTTATGTTGTTTACAATATTTTATCTTACGGACATAATTGCTTAATACAATTTATGACTCAATATAATACTTAAGTGAAGTGATAAAATATTGTTGTCCGTAAACGTGAAAGGTCGGTTTGAACCAGTTGTTATTCAACGAGTTCAAATGGTAATGAGTTTTCCAAGCCCTCATACGCATGTGTACGAGGGCTATTTTTTCTGCCACCTCTGCCTCAGGCGGACTCTCCGTCAATGCTGCCAAAGCTTCCTCCCAGTCCTTTTCTGGGTATTCAGGGAATCCCTGCACGTCAATATAGTACATCAGCATAATTCTGACGATTGTGGCAAGCCCAGAGAAGCTCCATGAGCGGCTGACTCCCTTTTGCATCAGCGTAATGAGCAGATAGGCGATGAGAGTCACCCATATCTGTATCTTTATGGCGTTGGCACTCTCTCCGTAGAAATATCTGAGCGGAAAGTTCTGCTTTATCTGCCTGAAGAGCGACTCTATGGCCCATCTCGCCCTGTAAATGGCCACGATTTCCTCGTATTCGGTCGCAAGGTCGTTTGTGCGCAGCCGCACGAGCTTTGCGCCATCCCTCTTCCTTTCATCGATGTAGGTGATGGTGCGGGCATGATGTTCGCCGGTCTTCTTCTCCACCTCCCCCGTTTCCTCATTCCGACTTTTTATCTCCTTGCGGAAGATGACGAATTCCTCCTTCCACTGCATCTGCCCGTTTTCGTTCATATAACAGGTGTAGCTTTTGACCTCATACTTCAGGTTCTGCTTCATCTTGGTCATATAGATTACGCCACGCAGCGTCATTTCCTCGAATTTGGTACAGTCGATGTATGCCCTGTCGATGGCAAGGAGGTCGCCTTTGTCCAATTTTCCCGGGGCAAAGCATGAAATACGCCAGTTCGGGATAAGATTAGAACAAAGAAAGTTGCTTGGAGTCTTCTATT
>CABSIA010000127.1 GCA_902477645.1 uncultured Prevotella sp.
TGCGCAACTATATATGCCACATTGCTTGCGGCCGCTATGAATAGCGGCCCTACAAATCCCATCATCATTATAAACAACAAATATCTAACAAAAAATGTCTGATTTTCCCGAACGGAAACACGCCCGTGCCCAATGGTTTGAATACAATGAAGGATTGTATTTCATTACAATATGCACCAAAGAAAAGGAGCACTATTTCGGGTATGTTTCCGACGGTGAGACGCATCTGTCAGAAATCGGTTCTATATTACATGATAACATTGCCACAATAGCGGAGCATTATTCTAACGTCACAATCCCACAATGGGTGGTAATGCCCAACCATTTCCACGCAATAGTCTGCATAATACCCGCCATTAGCCCAACCACTCCAACATCAATAACGGCCGCAAACAATGAATGCGCCCCCGACAAGCGGCGTTTTACAAGAAAATCTGACAATCGCGAAATACTGGCCGTAACAATAGGTGTATTAAAAGCTGGCGTAACCAGATATGCACACCAACATGGCATAACCTTCGGCTGGCAATCTGGATTTCACGACAGGATTATCCGTAATGAAAAGGAATTAAACCTCATATCAGAATATATTTCCAACAATCCCGCCCGTTGGTGTTACGATTGTTTCAATCCATTTAGAATTGCAGAACACCCGTAAACAAACCTGCATACGGGAACGAACAATGGAACCCGTAGGGCCGCTATGCATAGCGGCCGCAAACAATAAACACAAACAATAAAACACAAACAATAAACACAAACAATAAACGCAATCAATAAACGCAATCAATAAACACAAACAATAAACGCAAACAATAAACGCAATCAACCCTGTAGGGCCGCTATTCATAGCGGCCGCAAGCAATAAATGCAAACAATAAAACATACATTGCGCAACTATATATGCCACATTGCTTGCGGCCGCTATGAATAGCGGCCCTACAACCCCACACACCCCCCACACACAACAACCCCACACACAACAACAGCCCCCAAAACACATATAACTATAAATCCCGTTCACGGCATCGCCATGAACGGGATTTTTTTATTTAACCCCCCACCGGGGGGCAGGGGGGCCTTACTCCCCCTTTGTTATTACGGCACGGCTCAGACGCGGGTCGTTGTAGAACATGTTCTCCACGCCGCCCTTGTAGTCGATGCGGAGCTGGCTCTTATTAACTCCAAACTCCTCAACCAGGCACTTGTAGACAGCCTCTGCGCGTCCCCTGCTCAGGCGCTCGTTGGTCTTCTTGCTGCCGGTAGCGGCATCGGCATAGCCGGTGATGGTATAAACAACATTGCTGTCGCCCTGCTTGATGGCTTCAGCAAGCAAGTTCAAGTTGGCGCGTGCCTCGTTGGTAAGCGAAGTCTTGTTGATTTTGAACACAACAAGGTTAGCGGCGGCAACCTTCTTCACGATGGTCTGTGCCTTCTGTCTGTCGCCGTCGGCAAGAGCCTTCTTCAGACGCTCGTTCTCGGCAGTAACGCTGTTGAGGCGCTCACGCATGTCGTTGATCTCGTCGTTGTTGTAAACGAGGCGGGTAACAGTCTTGCTGCGGCCCCATCCGCGCTGCGGGATATAGTACGACAGGCCGAGAGTTGCCGAGAGGTTACCCTCGCCAAAGTGACCGCCGCCCTCACCGTCGAAACGGTCGTTGACGAGCATGCCGCGCACGTCGAGGTTCAGACCAAGGGCATTGCAGAAACGCCATGTTGCAAACAGACCGCCGTTGGCACTTACCTCCTTGGCATTTGGAGAATTGTACACACGTGCCCAGCCTACACCGGCATAGAGGCTGAGGTCGAACTTACGGGCCTCGTTGTAGCCGCACAGCAGGTTCAGCATGTTGAACATAACGTCGGCATGGAAATTGCCCATATCGAACTTCTGTTTCTCAAGCCAATAGCCGTTGCCGCCCTTGCCAGGCACGTCAACGCCCGTGGAGTGTACCAGATCCTCGCCCTTCTGCGTGGCGCCTTTCTGCTGCAGGCCACTGTAGCCTAAGCGCACGCCGATGCCCGGAGTAAACCATTTGCCGACGAAAACGTCGAGTGCGGGAGCCAGACGGTCGCCGAGCTTGCACTGCTTGTCGTGGTCGCCAAAATAGATTTGCGCACCGCCGCCCACGCCGACGAACCAGTTGCTCCAGAAGCGGTTGGTCTCCACTCTGAATTTGTCCGCGCTGTACTCTACCTGCTCCTCCGCTGTGGAGGTCTGCGCAAGGGCCGGACAAAGAGCCGCCGCACACAAGGCAGTCAAAAAGATTTTCCTGTTCATAATCTGTTTTTGATTAATAATATATAATTTGGTTAATGTCTATGCACATAAATGACAATGTACGCAATTTCAACGCTTTTGCCCCTCACGGGGCGCTGCCTCGCAGACACCGTGTTTCCACCATGACATTGGCGGCGATTTGCCATTGAATCAGGAATTCACCTATTTACCATCCGTAATGCGGTGGAGCCTGAATGCACGGTTATTATTGATAATTGCACGGATAAGCTCAGCCGATGGTATTTTATTATTGTCCGATGGCGGTATTACATAGTTCATAAATACAAGACCAAGCGGACAGGGATTGCGAGATGGATTGGAAATTTTCTCGAGACCATAAGTATTAAGTATCTCTGCCACACTAATACAATTTGTTTCATTTATGGATCCGTTCAAGTAACCACCCAAAGAGGTCTCATAGAACGTACGGTGCCTTCCACCCAAATAGTTACCGTATGCTATACTATTCATCGCATCAATAGATCTCTTTCTGCTGTCACAACTACTACCAATATTATCAAGCTCACTAAAGCACCAACGCATGTCATCATCAGAATTCTCTATAAGAGGTGTAGGCACAATAGGCTGCCCCCACTTCATGTTGATAGTCTGAGGGACTTCAGCATTTAACCAGCGAGAGAAAAGTGCCGGTGTGTTTGGCTCCCAACCATTTTCATTTCCCGTATCTTGATTCTCTACATTATTTGTATTGACTTTCACGATAACCGAACCCTGCACGTCACGTATAGTAGTATTTCTTGTAACTTCATACGGATAAACAGTATATGGCTTCTTTGTTTGGTTATTTGGGTAACTCTTCAAACGGTTGAGACAACTCTGAACAGCAACAACCCAAGCTTCTGTAGCGTTTACGTCAGTGTTCACATAACTTATAGAAGAACCTGTTGTTGTCCATTCACCATCAGGAGTAGGAGTTGAATTCCAAGTTACACTACTCCAATCATTCCAATTAGACCACTCACCATATTCTGGTGTACTCCAACCAAATATAGACAAAGTTGACGATCCTGTCTGTGTGCGTGTGCGTGTGCGTGTGCCCGTAACAGAAACCACACCTTTTCTCTCACGTTGTACACTAACATTCCTATAAGGCACTGTTACACCACGTTGTCCATCCATACCAAATTCAAGGACTATAAGACCATCTTTATTCATAACCTCAGAAAGTTCGATGACTGCGTCTAATAATGAAGAGTCAGGGTTTGGATCTGTAGAAGTCACATTCTGCGTACGGTAAAGACGTAAAGAATATTTTGGCTTCTGCTTATAAGAAATAGTACCAGACTGAGTAACTTCGAATTGTGCAGTCACGGTCTGAGTCTCAGTTTCAGTGTTCGTATAAGTACGAGAGCCTATACCAGCTGATGTATATATTTCACTTGTTGAAGAAGTCGAAGAACCCTCCGTTAAATTGCCCTGCTGTTCACCACGAGTAACATTACCCTCTGTGGTACTTTCATTAAGATGCTCAGGGTAATATTCGGCAGTTTCTTTATTAAAACCTGTTCCTAAGTTATTGTATTCCTGAGGAATGGTACCATTGAGGGTATGCACCTCAAAGGCACGCACACCGGCATTATACAATTCCTTCATAGTATGTGCTCCCTGATAATTGGTATGAGCAGCGTGCCAAGCGCCAGGAATAGACAATTCAGAAATATAGATATCCGGATCCAGCTGACCAATCCACTTTTTAAGATCGAAGGTTTGACCTGCCATTTGGAAATAATTTAGCTTTACTGGATAAATCTGACCGCTTACAAAGCCACTATCATCATTTTTAAGCATCTTATAGTAGTCACCGCAATCGGTTTGAACATGAATACGCAGCCTGTTTAGTGTTTGGCCAGTAATCTGTCCTGGAATAAGAAAAGTTCTCAGACGAAGCTTGTCGACATTTGTATGATTATCACTGCGCACAAACAGAGTAGGATAGTACACACCGCCCTGGGCATCAGTTTGCGATGTCTGCAACTGAATAACCGGATCGCCTTGTACATTGGTTACCATATTGCCAGCATTTTGTGCTTCAGCCGACATATCAAGGTCGAAAGTACCAGAAATAGGATAATCGACATCAATCTCATATTTAGACGGGTCAGCCGCTGCAGCCTCGCCACCAGTAGTAAGGTCAACAACTTCTACGGTAACAGCCTGTATGCGAATAAATTTTGCCTCACGCTGACCTTCAGGCAAGTCATTACCATTCAGTGTGTTTGGAGTAATAGGACCATTGATTGTTATATCAAGCACATCGGCAAGTACATTGAACTGCAAAGGCACAGGATTACCAAACTCCTCAGCCGCCATTGTTTTGCGTGCCACCATCACAGCAGCCTCCATATCGGGCATACCGTATATGGTACGCGGAGTTGTTTCTGCAACACCCCCACTGGAGTTAATCTGAGAATCAATATAACCTTTGAAACTTTCAATTACCTTAAGCTCGCTAAATTCTTCATTATTTGCCTTTTGCTTATATAATATGGGACTCTGGCCTGTCTTAAGAGTGGCACGGATAACACTTTTGTTGTCGCCTTGAAGCGATTCGCTTGCTCTGTTGGCAGGATAGAAAGCATAGAATGTGTGAGCGGTATTCTGGGCACCCCACTGCACACCGATATTACCAGTCTTTACAATAGTTTCAGCGACACTACTATTGGACAGAGGATTAACATGATATTTGGCAAATCCACGCTCTGTATCGGGACAATAAATGCTGACAGTATCGTTTTTACCCGACATATAGTTTCCCCAGTAGATAGCCTGTATTGTCTTCTCGTCCCATTGGTCTTCATACATAGTGCGTGTTTGAGGCGTTCCGAGATTCTTTGCAACAGCAAACTGAACATCATCTCCACTTTTTAAAGGTACGATGATTGACTCTATAGAATCACTGCACCCCATAAATATCAAGGGTGCAAGGGCAATAACCCATTTAAAATTTTTCTTCATATCCGTAATTATTTTATATTTAGTTGTTGGTTGTAGGGACACTCCATGCTTCATCCCCCCAATCATTTTCTTGGGAGTTACTAACATCTTGACTTTTAATATTGACACCATCAGCCTCCTCACCTTTGGTTTCAATAGACCCACACAAATAGCCTTGCATCTCCACCGTGGTCTTCTCGGTAGAAGGTGACTCGTAGTCACGCTTTGTCTCTTTTTCTTTTTCCATAATTATAAAATTTAAATTGTTAATGTATTTTTGTATTAGTCATTGTTTGTTTTATTCTTGCGGCCGTAAACAATTAACGCAAACAATATATATGCCACGGTTTGCTTGCGGCCGCTATACATAGCGGCCCTACAGGGTTGATTGCGTCACCCCCACCGGGGGGGCAGGGGGGCTTACTTTTTCTTCTTGCCATGTTTCCCGTAGCCGTAGCCATACCCATATCCGTAACCGTAGCCATAGCCATAGCCGTAACCATAGCCGCGGCGGTGCGGGTCTACTCCATTCAGGATGAGCGACATGTTGTTCAGCTTGTTGTCGCGGTACAGCTCCTCCATGTCGGGCAGCTGGCGGCGGTCGAGCTTGCCGGCACGCACCACGAAGATGGTGAGGTCGGAGATGCGGTTGCTGATGGTGGCGTCGGCTATGATGCCCACTGGCACGTTGTCGACAATGATGTAGTCATAGCGTTTGCGCAGCTCGGCCATCATGGTGTCCAGACGCTTGTCCATGAGCAGCTCAGCCGGATTTGGCGCCACGGTGCCCGATGATATGATGTCGAGGTTCTCAGACTTCTCGTCGGTATGTATAATATCGTCCAGCCCTATGCTGTCGTCGGCCAGATAGTTGGTCACGCCCACATGGTGCTTGCGGAAGTGGCGGCTCAGCGTGCCTTTTCGGATGTCGAGGTCTACCAGCACCACCTTTTTCTTGGTAAAGACAAGACTCATGGCAAGGTTGAGAGAGACGAAAGTCTTTCCGGCACCCTCATTGAACGAGGTAAAGGTGATAACCTGCATCGGCTTGTCTTTCTTTGCCATGAACGCCATATTGGTGCGCAGTATGCGGAAGCTCTCGGATAGCATGCCGTCCTCTCTGTCCACGTGTGTTCCCGTCTTGGCGACCTCCTTATCCTGAGGTATCTCGCCGAGGAACGGTATGGAGACCACATTCTTCAGATCCTTGCGGCTGCGCACGCGGGTGTCCATGAACAGGATCATGAGGAACACCACCGAAGGCACTGCCACTCCGGCGAGCACACCAAGCAGCAATATGCGGTTGCGCACGGGGGCGATGGGTCCGGCTGGTCCGTCCACGCTGTCGATGGTGCGCGCGTTGTTGTCGGCCATGGCCTGCGAGAGGGCGTTCTCCTCACGCCTGTTGAGCAGGAACATGTATAGCGACTCCTTGATTTTCTGCTGACGCTCTATGGAGAGCATGCGGCGCTCCTTGGTAGGCACGGTGGTGAAACGGGCCTGTGCCTGATTCTGGCGGCTGAGGGCGTCCTTGCGCTTCATGTTGATGCTGACAATCATGTTGTCGACGGCCCTTATGATGCTCTGCCGCAGGGCATGTATGGTGTTGTTGAGCTCCTCTACTACGGGGTTGCTCTCGCTGCTGTCGGCAATGAGCTTGTCGCGTTTCAGCTTCAGGCTGTTGTACTGGCTTATCTGTCCCTCGATATTAGAGTCGCTGATACCAGTGCCCGACGGAATTAGCTCACGGCTCTTTGTAGGGTCGACAAGATAATCCTTGATGAACTGCGCCAGCCTTAGCTGTGTCTCCTGCTCCATAGCCTCGGTGCTGTGGGTCTGCGCCTCGCCCATATAGCGGTTGGCGAGCGAGCCGATGTCCATAACCTGATTGCTCTGCTTGAACGACTCCAGCTGGTTTTCCACACCGCCCAGCTCTTTCTCTATGATGAGCAGTCGCTCGTTGATGAACTCGGAGGTGTTGACAGCCACCTGGTTCTTGTCGTTGATGGCCTCCTCGTTGTAGACGTTGACAAGCATGTTGAGCAAATCCTCGGCACGCTGCGGCGAGTCGTCCTTGAGCGACAGGACAAGGATAGACGACTCGTCTTCCTCCTGCCGGATGCCCATGCTGCCCTGGTAACGACCGGCAACGGCGTTGAGCGGATTTTTGCGCACGTATATCTCCTTGTCGATCCAGGAGTTGCCCCAATGGTCGGTACCAGTCACCTGTATCCGCTCACTGCCGATGGTCAGCGTCTGGTTCAGCTTCATGGTGTAGGAGTCTTTGGCCCCCGGCAGTCCCTTGAAGTCGGAGAGCACCACGGTTTTGCCGCCTTTGGGGGTAACGGTAAACGACACGCTGCGCTCTGGCATCACATTGATGAACGCCACATTGACCGGCGACTGACTGTAAAGCTCGTTCATGCGCAACCCGCCATCGACCTGATAGTCAACATCGGCATGCAGCCGCTGCACCACCTCGCGCATGAGACGCTTAGAGCGGAACTGCAGAATTTCGTTGGCCACATTGACTTTGTTTATGTAGTTGTCGTAGCGGTCGAGTCCGGCAATTGAGGTTTTGTTTGACGGATCCTTAATAATCACCGTGAGACTGCGGAAAAACACCAACGGCGACGTGGCGTAATGATACCACGCCAAACCGCCAAAAAACAATACGGAGATAACGTACCACTTCCACTTGGAGAGCAGATATACAAACAGGTCGATGAGATTTATGCCCTGCTCGGTCTTGTTGTTGGATGAGCTGTTGTTTTGCATGTTTTTTTAAATTTAATCTGTAGGACCGCTATGCATAGCGGCCGCAACCGGTAAATGCAGTTTTTAGTTTTAATGCTATTTGCGTTTATTGCTTGCGGCTGCTACTTGCGCTGCTACTTGCGGCCGCTATACATAGCGGCCCTACAGCCTTTTGAGACAGGTTAGTTTTTGGTGGCCCAGATTATAGAGCAGATGGCAGTGATGAGCGAGAGGAAACCTGTTACATACTTCCAGCTCTTCTCCTCGGTGTCCTGCTTGCGGAACTTCGGCTCCACATACACGATGTCGTTTTGCTGCAGATAGTAGCATGGCGACTCAAAAATGTCCTTGCTGCGCAGGTCGTGCATATACATTACACGCTGTCCGTCTTCCTCACGTATTACCGCCACACGGTTTACACGTCCGCGCTGCGAGACGTCGCCAGCCTTGGCAATGGCCTCAAACAGCGTGATGCGGTCGCCCTGAACAGAGAAGGTACCGGTGTTTCCCACAGCCCCGAGAACGGAATACTTGAAATTGAGGAACTCCAGCGAGACAATAGGATCCTTGATATACTTTCCGTCGAGGATGCGCTGGCGTATCATCTCGGTAACCTCGCTGACCTTCTTCCCCTCCACATGGAGCTTGCCGAGAATAGGGAAATCGATGTTTCCGTCGACGTCACCTCTCTCGCGTTCCGTACCCGCGGCGGCCTTTTCTGTCACAGCGCCGTTGGCAGCCACCGAGAACGAGCCGCCGTTGGCATTGAACGGAATTGCAAGCTCAGGACTCTTGCTGCTTACGGTAATGTCTAAGCGGTCGTTGATATGAACCACCGCCTCATACCTGGTGTCGTAGGGATAGCCCTGTCCCATCTCCATGTCCTGCAGATATACAAATTTCTTCGACGAGCTACAGGACGACAGCACGGCGAGTGCCATAATCAGTACAACTAAAAAGTTTCTTTTTTTCATTATTATCCTTAAATCCGCAACTCCATTACCGAAGTGCTACCTACATGAAGATAAATGGGCT
>CABSIA010000128.1 GCA_902477645.1 uncultured Prevotella sp.
CGAGAATTTTATAATAATCAATAAATCCCATAGTTCAAATATTTTATTTGTTGCTGACAATATTGTCAATGCACACAAAGCAAATAATGTGCCAAACCTCACTTTACCCTTATAACCCTTATTCCTGTCTGCGATTTCTGCCCCATCATGTATGTTCTGAGCAGTTTTGGCTCAAGAACAACCTTGTGGCGAAGGCTCGACGCATTGAGCAAATGCAGTCCGTCTGCTTTCCAGAAAGCTATGCCAATATGACTTGTGTCTAGTCCTTTTTTGCTTGTCAGTATTGCAATAATGTCGCCGTTGTGAATGGTGTTTCTGAAAAGGTCGTTATTCCGTATTTCAGCTTTTGGAATGTATCGGAACTTTCTGCCTGTCAGCGCATTTTCGCATTTTCCTATTTCAGCTATAGTCTGCTTGTCGCCTTCGAGCATTGGATATTGTGGGACGTGGGTTGTCATATAGTCTATACTCAGATTTTGAATAGCCGTAAATGGGGATTTAGCCGAAGTTACCTCAGAAACGTATCCCAACTCAGTGTTGTCGTCAATCCACTGCGTAAAATAGTGCAGCCGTTTTGTGTACGCCACCTCACCCTGACGGTAGCGTATCATTCTGAGAAAATGGCAAAAGTCTGCAAACCTCAGCTTGCCGTGTTTCATGCAGAGTGTCAGCGCAAGCGTGTTCTCAACAAATGTTGTGCAGTCGAGCTGGCGAAGATTTACAACGAGCCGCTCCTTAGGGTTCGTCTCCAGGGTTTTAGCCACGTATGGCAGCCCGCAAAGCTTCAGCCCAAAATACACCATCAGACCGCCACTTTCCATGCTGCCCTGCTTTGATGCTTGAGAAAGAAGATTTACAACTTTAAGGGAGTCGGCCTTTGTGTACTGGGCGTTATGGAGCTGCGCATTGGCAGAGAAGAATGAGAAAAATGCCCATGTCACCGTAAAAAAAAGATATCGTAGAGTCATCGCTTTCCAAAATTATATCCTACATATATGTTTACGCTTCCAAAAGTAGTATTTGTGCGGAACTGGCGTTTTTTGTAATTGTACGAATGAAAAATTGCGCTCGAGCCGAAATACCACCTCATGTTGTTCCATACAATGCCGAGGCGCGACACACCGTCGACGTTGATGTTGCGGAAGTCGAAATCGCGGAACAGAATGCCGCCCCTGTCGACATCGCCTGTAGACCGCTTATAGCTGATGCCTACCGAGAGGGAGGCGTCGAAAAGCCAGTTGCGGGCAAAAACCCAGTTGTATGCGTAGCCGCCAGAGAACGAGAAATCACGGAACTCTACATTGTCAAACCTCATTCCGCTGTCTATCTGCTCCACAGAAAATTGCGAGCCGAGACGGTCAGAAATCAGCCCGTCGAGTTTTTCCCAGTCTATGTCTACACGGTGTCTAGTATAGCCGAAGCCTATCAACGGACTTCCGGCAGACTTCCGCTGTATGGTGCTCTGGCTGTAAGCCGCTGGATAAGAGAATTTTTTGTGGTTAAATATGTAGTACAGATTGAAGCCCTTTATGCTCGACTTAAAGCCGTTGAAATCGGCATTTTTCATAGCTCTGGTATCGATATCTTGCCCAAGCGTAAAACGTTTTATTTTGTAGTTGTCGCCAGATTTTCGCCAGAACAGGTCTATACCTATCTGGTTGCTGTACAGACTTATGTCGAAGTCCTGACGATTGTCTGAGCCGCTGAGGTGCGTAAGATCAATGGTGTAGCCGAGAAAAATCCAGCGCCACCCGAAATATGGCCCGAGTTTAACCGACGGCTCGGGCGAGAACTCGATGACATGGCCGTTTTTACTTGTCAGCTGATAGTATTCGAAGGTGTGGGTATTCTGTATCATCGCCGTAAAATTATATTTTTGCGGCTCTATGTATGTCGTGTCTACTCGTGAGAAATCTTTTATGCGCTCGTAAAGTCTGTTAAGGAACTTGTTTTTAAGCTGATGACGGCTTACGTGCGGGGCTTTGCAAACGGCCGTATCAACAGTCAAAGTGTCACCTGCCGCATGCCCAGAAACCAGACTTGCGAACAGCACGACAAGAGCTGCAAGAAACCTAAACGAGTTCTTTATCATACAATCAGTATTTGCCTAATATTCTGTCCATTACCCAATTTACGGGAGTTGCGCTTACACTGGTACACTCGCACACTCCAAGCCCCTGCAGGTGGTGTGTGACCTCGGTTATTATCGGCAGCTGCACGTATGGAGGATTTGGCACGGTTATCAGCCGCTCGCCCTCGCTTGTGACAAGGCGGATAGGATCATAGTTGAAAACGGAAAACCCAAGCGTTCCTTTGTCGCCAACCACCTCAATGCAGTCTTCTTTTGCACTCTCGTGACCAACAAAGCACCAGCTGCCAGAGCCTGTCAGCCCACTCTGAAACATGAAAACGGCAGAAATAGTGTCCTCGGCCTCATACAGATGCGCTCTGTTCGCACAATATCCGTGGGCTCGGGTAATGATGCCGAAAATGTTCTGCAGCAAATCGAGCTGATGCGGTGCGAGGTCGTAAAAATATCCACCTCCGGCTATGTCGGGCTGAAGTCGCCATGGCAATTTGCCAGGAGTGCTGTAGTCGAGGTCGCGCGGAGGTACCGAAAAGCGTATCTGCACGTTCGTGACTTTGCCTACCTCTCCTTCTTCTATAATTTGCCTCACCCGTTGGAAATAGGGCAAATAGCGGCGGTAGTACGCCACAAAACACGGAACTCCCGTCTGTTCCGAAATGCGGTTTATGCGTATGCAGTCCTCGTAGCTTGATGCCAAGGGCTTTTCCACATAGACGGGCTTTCCGGCGCGCATTGCCATAATTGCAAACGTGGCATGGCTCGACGGCGGAGTGGCAATATAAACGGCGTTTACATCGGGGTCGTCGATAAGCGACTGCGGATCCTTATACCACTTGCGGACATGATGGCGCTCGGCGTACGAGCGCGCTTTCTGCTCAGAGCGGCTCATCACGGCGACAACCCGTGAGCCTTCTATAGCGTTGAATGCAGGTCCCGATTTTTTCTCTGTCACCTCGCCGCATCCTATAAATCCCCAGTTTATTTCCTTCATTGCATTTTTGTTTTGGACACAAAATTACAAAAAACTATCCACTTATTCTACCCTGATTGTCATTTTTTTATTAACTTTGCAGAAAATAACCAAGAAAAAGATATATGGAAATAAAAAAATCGGCATACTCGGTTTCCTCACCAACCGTGAGCCAGTGTCCAAAAGACACCAAGGCAGAATATGCTTTCATCGGACGCTCTAACGTCGGAAAATCGAGTCTGATAAACATGCTGTGCCGACACAAGGGACTTGCAAAAACATCTGCCACACCTGGAAAAACCCTGCTGATAAACCACTTCATCATAAACAATGAGTGGTATCTGGTAGACCTGCCCGGATATGGATATGCAAAGAGGTCGAAAACGGTTCAGCAGAAACTCGAGCAGATGATTTCTGGATATATTCTGCAGCGCGAGCAGCTTATAAATGTGTTCGTGCTCATCGACATACGCCACGACCAGCAGAAGATTGACCGGGAGTTTGTCGACTGGCTTGGCCAAAGCGGTGTGCCATTCTCCATTATATTCACAAAGGCCGACAAGGTTGGCGTAACCGTGGCAAGGGCTAATGCGCAAAAATGGATGGAGGCGCTGAAAGACACATGGGAGCAACTCCCGCCATATTTCATCTCGTCGAGCGAAAAAGGCACCGGACGTGATGAAATTCTCGATTACATCGACGAAATTAACAAATCGTTATAAAAATACAGAACGATGGCTACACAGACTCCGTATCTTGACGTTCAGCACCTTACGAAACGGTTTGGGGCGCAGATGTTGTTTGACGATATCTCATTTTCGGTGGCTGAGGGGCAAAAAGTCGGGCTTGTTGCAAAAAACGGTACTGGTAAAACCACACTTCTGTCGGTGCTTACCGGTAAGGAAGGCTACGACAGCGGAAACATAATCTACCGCAACAACCTGAAAATAAGCTACTTGGAGCAACAGCCTGTT
The DNA here is from genome assembly GCA_902477645.1 of uncultured Prevotella sp. GTDB lineage: Bacteria > Bacteroidota > Bacteroidia > Bacteroidales > Bacteroidaceae > Prevotella. The sequence continues at coordinate 4,034 of CABSIA010000128.1, forward strand.
TTTGACCCGGAAGAGTCGGTTCTTGACGCCTGCTTCAACCATCAGGGCGAGCCTGAGAAAGTGTTGAGGGCAAAGCAGATTTTGACACAGCTGCACATCAGAGACCTTGAGCAGCCCATGGGACAACTGTCGGGAGGCCAGCAGAAACGTGTGGCACTGGCGAACGTGCTGATAACGGAGCCGGATTTCCTGATTCTTGACGAGCCTACCAACCATCTCGACCTCGACATGATAGAGTGGCTCGAGGGTTTTCTGAAACGGGGAAACAAAACATTGCTCATGGTGACGCACGACCGTTTTTTCCTTGACCGTGTGTGCAACATAATTTATGAGCTCGATGACCTTTCTATTTATCAGTACAAGGGCAACTACAGCTATTATCTCGAAAAGCGTCAGCAACGCATAGACAACAAACGGGCGGAGATAGCAAGGGCAAACAATTTGTACCGTACAGAGCTGGAATGGATGCGCCGAATGCCGCAGGCACGCGGGCACAAGGCACGTTACCGCGAGGAGGCGTTCTACGACCTCGAGCGCACGGCCAAACAGCGGATTGAGGAGCGTCAGATTCGTCTGAAGGCAAGCAACGTTTATATCGGCTCGAAGATTTTTGAATGCCAATATGTATCGAAAGTTTTTAACGACAGCGGCACTGATGTCGTTATTTTACGTGACTTTTACTATAATTTCGCACGTTTCGAGAAAATGGGTATCGTCGGAAATAACGGTACGGGAAAATCTACTTTCATAAAGTTACTGCTCGGACTGGCAAAGCCCGACAGCGGGCGTTTCGACATCGGCGACACCGTCAGGTTTGGATATTTCTCACAGGAAGGTCTGAAATTCAACGAGCAGCAGAAGGTTATAGACGTGATAACCGAAATTGCCGATTACATCGACCTTGGCGGTGGCAAACACATGACAGCGGCGCAGTTTCTGCAATACTTCATGTTTACCCCACAGCAACAGCAGAATTATGTTTACAAACTAAGCGGCGGCGAAAGGAGAAAACTTTATCTGTGTACGGTGCTGATGCAAAATCCGAATTTTCTCGTTCTCGATGAGCCCACCAATGACCTCGACATTCAGACGTTGCAGGTGCTCGAAGAATATCTGCAGGATTTTCCCGGATGCGTAATCGTCGTAAGCCACGACCGGTATTTTATGGATAAGGTTGTCGACCATCTGCTGGTTTTCAAAGGAAATGGCGTGATCAAGGATTTTCCGGGCAACTATACACAATATCGTGAATGGCAGACTCTGCAAAGTAAAGAAGAGGCTGAGAAAACTGTAAAGCCTGAGCCCAAAAAACAAAAACAGACAAACAACAACAGTGACAACAAGAAGCTGACTTTCAAGGAGAAACGGGAGTTTGAGCAGCTTGAGAAAGATATTGAGGCTCTTGAGGTTGAGCAAAAGGCAATAGAGGAGGCTTTGTGCTCTGGAAATCTCAGCATTGACGAGCTTACGGAGAAAAGCATCCGTCTGCCAAAAATGAAGGACGAGCTGGATGAGAAAACGATGAGATGGCTCGAATTGTCAGAGAGAACATAGAACGAAATTTGGAAAAAAATAATTTATAAAACGAAATGGAAAAAATACCCGTATTGCTTCTGACAGGATATCTCGGCAGTGGCAAAACAACATTGGTAAACAAAATTCTAAACAACAGAAGGGGCATAAAATTTGCCGTAATAGTAAACGATATCGGTGAGGTGAATATCGACGCCGACCTCATTCAGAAAGGCGGTGTTGTAAACCAGAAGGACGACAGCCTGATGGCTCTTCAGAACGGCTGCATTTGCTGCACGCTGAAAATGAATCTTGTTGAGCAGCTGCGCGACATAACAAATATGAAGCGTTTCGACTACATCGTTATTGAGGCGAGCGGAATTTGCGAGCCTGCGCCTATTGCACAGACGATATGCTCATATCCGTCGATGGGACCGGAGTTTGTCAAGAACGGATATGCAAAACTCGACTGCATAGTAACAGTTGTCGATGCACTGAGAATGCTCGATGAGTTCAGCAACGGCAACGACCTGATGAGAGGCAATCTTGAAGAAGACGATATAGAAAATCTGCTCATACAGCAAATCGAGTTCTGCAATATGATTTTGCTCAACAAGGCTGATGAGGTGTCGGGAGAGGATTTGAACAAACTGAGACAGATTATCCGCGCATTGCAGCCAAAAGCGGAGATTGTGGAATGCAACTACTGCGATGTGCCACTCGACAAAATCCTGAATACCAACATGTTCGACTTCGACTCCGTTGCGACATCGGCTTCATGGATAAGCGAAATTGAGGGACACCACGAAGAGGATGAGCACGATGAGCATCACCACCACGAGCACGATGAGCATCACCACGAGCACGAACACGAACATGAGCACAGCCACCATCACCATCATCACCACGAGCATGAAGGCGGAGAGGTTGAGGAATACGGAATAGGCACATACGTTTACTACAGACGTCAGCCAATGGTTTTAGGGCTATTCGATGATTTGGTGGCACGGAAATGGCCCAAGAACATCATCAGATGCAAGGGCATTTGCTATTTTTACGACGAGCAGCAGACATGCTATCTGTTTGAGCAGGCGGGAAGACAGCTATCACTGAGCAATGCCGGACAATGGTATGCCACAATGCCGGCCGATGAATTGGCTGAAATGATGGAACGTGAGCCAGGCTTGCGCCGTGACTGGGACGATAAATATGGCGACCGTATGCAAAAGCTCGTTTTCATCGGACAAAATCTTGACAAGAAAGAAATCGCACGACTGCTCGATGATTGTTTAGCAGAATAAAAACAGTGCTCGAACTTTGTAGGGCCGCTATGTATAGCGGCCGCAAGAAAAGATGCCTTATAAAAATATTCAAATTTAATTTATTGATTGCGGCCGCTATATATAGCGGCCCTACAGATTTTCCAAAAATAATGGAGTTGCCTTATTTAAGCAACTCCATTATTTTTGAGTTAAACTCTTGTTCTTCTACTAATCCAACATTTATTTGTGGATCACCATTTGTCGGGATATACAAAATTGTAGGTATCGAAGTTATTCCCATGAAATCGGCAAGTTCGCTTTCTTTATCAATATCAACACGATAAAAATCGACCTTTCCTGCAAACTTTGCAGCAGACTTATCGAAAATGACAGCCATTTGTTTGCAAGGTCCGCACCATGTAGCGTAAAAATCGACAACTGCAGGACGTGTACCCTTAAACTGAAATTTGTCAGGACTTGACCTAAAATCAGCAATTCGCCCGATGAAATCGTCGGTTGTGAGACTTATAACCTCCCCTTCTTTGCTTACTTCTCTACTTTTGGCCTCTGCATTTGCATTAACTTTTGCAGAAGATTGCTTTTTGTCACAGGAACTAAACAAAGAAACCGATATGGCTAAGCCCATAGCAAGGGCTGCTACCGAAAAACTATGTGATTTAGACATAAGTTATTTATATGTTGTAATTATTATATACGCAATGACTTTAAAATCTCAGCCATTTTCTGGAGAGTAGACACCTTGGTTGGAACAAGAGGCAGACGAAGCTGATTTTCGATAAATCCCATTTCGTGAAGCAGTGCCTTTACACCCGCAGGGTTGCCGTCGACAAAAAGCAAAGAGTAAAGTTCTGTAAACATGTGGTGAATTTTACGGGCAGGCTCAAACTCTCCCTGAAACTCAAGCCGTATCATGCGTGAGAATTCTTTTGGCAGTGCATTGCCAATAACAGAAATCACACCAGCCGCACCACTTGCCACCATAGAGAACGTAAGAGCATCGTCACCGCTTATGACATCAAAGCGATTTGGCTTGTTTTTTATGATTTCATCGACCTGCTCAAGCGAGCCAGACGCTTCCTTTATAGCGACAATATTCTCACAGTCGCGCGCAAGACGGACTGTGGTTTCAGATTTCAGGTTTATTCCCGTACGTCCCGGCACATTATACAAAACAACAGGCAACGGACTTGCCTCGGCAATAGCCTTGAAATGGCGGTAAAGGCCCTCCTGCGACGGTTTGTTATAATAAGGACATACACTGAGTATACCGTCAATTCCTGTCCAGTCGCTTGTTTTCAACTCCTCGACAACGGCTGCGGTATTGTTGCCGCCGCATCCTTTAAGTATCGGAAGACGGCCGTTGTTTATGTCGACGACGAGTTGTGTTATTTTTGCTTTCTCGTCTTGGGTCAGACAAGGTGTCTCGCCTGTGGTGGCGAGAATGCAAAGGAAATCGGCACCATTGTCAATCTGGTATTCCACCAGCCGTTTCAGCGACTTGTAGTCAACCTCGCCGTTGGCTGTGAATGGTGTTATCAACGCTATTCCTAATCCTCTGAAAATATTACGTGCCATAAAAAGTGTTTGCTTGTTTTACAAATTTTCTGCAAAAATTTCGCAAACGAGCGCAATGAAAATTAATTTTCAAATTGCCGAGTGCAGCAAATTTTCTGCAAAGATAGCATTTTTCTGTCAGAATGCAAACTATTATACAATAAAAATTTAATCCATGGTGTTTTCTATTGATGTGATCCGAAATATAGGAAAACCATACCCAAAAGCACCAATGCGAGGTCGAAAGCCTTCGTCTTAAGATTGCGCTCGTGGAAGAATGCAGCGCCAAAAAGGAAACTTACGATTACACTGCCACGGCGTATCATTGAGACGACGGAAATCATTGCCCCAGGCAGACTAAGTGAGTAGAAATAGACAAAATCGGCTGCGCTGAGAAACAGCGATATGCCTATTATCGTCCAGTCCCATCTGAAAGGCGTTGTTTTTT
>CABSIA010000129.1 GCA_902477645.1 uncultured Prevotella sp.
GTTACTCAGCTTGTTGACGTTGCGGACAATGATTTGCAGGTCATAGTTGTCGTGCCCGGCAGGGAATTGGCTTTGCAGTCGTCGACAGTTATGGGCAACATGGGGGCGGGACTGCGGTCCTATGCCTGCTATGGCGGACGCCCTGCAATGGACGAGCACAGGCAGATGCGCCAGATTTGTCCGCAAATAGTGTTTGGTACGCCGGGACGGTTAAATGACCATCTCGACAAGGGAAACTTGCTTGCCGATAAAGTTGGAATTCTCGTAATCGACGAGTTCGACAAATGTCTTGAGATGGGATTTCACGACGAGATGGAACGGCTGTTGGCAAAAGTTCCGAATTTGAAAAAACGCATTTTGCTGTCTGCAACAGATGCCGACGAGATTCCACATTTTGTAAACGCCCGTCATGTTGAGCGATTGGATTATCTTGTTGACGAGCCAAACGTGCGTGAGCGAATAAATATTTACAGAGTGGAGAGCCCCGAAAAAGATAAGCTCGGCACTTTACGTCAGCTGCTTCTCGGTTTCGGAGATCAAAGCACAATAGTGTTTCTAAACTATCGTAGCTCCGTGGAGCGTACGGCTGCTTTTCTCGAGGAAAACGGCTTTTCTGTGTCTGCTTTTCATGGCGGTCTCGACCAGAAAGATCGTGAGGCGGCACTTTACAGATTTTCAAATGGCTCAGCCTGCATTTTCGTAAGCACCGACCTTGGCAGCCGCGGACTTGATATTCCTGATGTCGGCAATATAGTTCATTATCATATTCCCGAGACAGAGGAAAACTATCTGCACAGAGTAGGGCGAACGGCAAGATGGGATAAGACGGGCAAGGCATTTTTTATATTGTCTGAGGGCGAGACTATTCCTGAGTATGTGGAAGGCAATGTCGCAGACTTTGAAATTGCCAATAACGAAAATCTAAAGCCCGCTTTGCCACGAATGACAACACTATACTTGGGAAAGGGCAAAAAGGAAAAAATCAGCAAGGGCGACATCGTTGGATTTTTGTGTAAGAAAGCCGGTCTCGAAAAAGACGACATAGGACGTATAGACGTAAAAGACTATTATTGCTATGTGGCCGTCAGCAGATCGAAGGCACAGCTGGTTTTGAGAAAGGCAAATGGAGAGAAAATTAAAGGCGTGCGCACCATTTGGGAAGAAATAGCCCCTTGAAATTCTATTACTCTATCTCTATTGTCTCTATAATCTCTAAAAAATCAAATTAAATGAAAACATCATCTTTTAAATCCAATTGCCTGCGCAGCCTTGCGGTGTGTCTTTTCGCATTGCTTGTCATGCAGGCTTTCGCCGCACAGAAAAACAAAATATTTGATAACCCTCTGATAGATTTTGCCAATACAAAAACCATTGACGTGGCAAAGGTTGAGCTGACAAAAAAGGCTGCGATTCTGCATATAGATGCCCGCTTTCGTCCAAAATATTGGATTAAAATTGCCGGAGACTCGTACCTGAAGGCAGACGGCAAGAAGTATATGCTGACAGGTGCCGAGGGCATACAGCCCGACTCGCTTTTCTGGATGCCGGAAACGGGTGAGGCAAGCTTCACGCTTCGCTTTGAGCCTATGCCTGCGGATACACGCACATTCGATTTCATTGAGTCTGACTGTGAGGAATGCTTCAAGCTCTACGGCATAGACCTCACGGGAAAGAAAGCCTACGACATGCCGGCAGGCTTGCCGCAGGATGTTGCCAATGTTGCCATACCCGATGCTGTTCCAGACCCAATCTTTGAGTGTGGTCAAACCACCGTCCGCATACATTTCCTGAATTATCGCCCTGAGTACAATATCCGCAGTGCAAATCTGTACGTCAACACTCTTTTGGGAAAACAGAATGAATTGGAGTTTAAGGTTGACCCAAAAACAGGTGTTGGCGAGGTGAGTTTTATGCAGTATGGCACCGCAAACGCATTTGTTGTATATGAGAGCTCAAGTTTAGGCAGTGCGTGGCTGGCTCCTGGTGAGGCTGTTGATCTTTATGTAGATTTGAGAGCTAAGCGCTATTTGTCTAACCTGAGAAAGAGAAATGGCACGACGGATGCCAAAGAGCAGGCTTCGTTCCAAAGAATGTACACCAATGGAAAGTATGCAGGGTTGAACTGTCTTGAGAACAAAATCGACGATAGTCCTTATTACGGTATGGAATTGCATAATGGCGAGTTTGCCGACTACCACATGACATCTTCCGAGTATGTGGACCACGTGATAAAAACGTACAAATCGCATGTTGACAGTGTGAACAGGTATTGCAACTCAACATTGGAAAAAGAGTTTCAGACAATTTCTCTGAAACAGCAGGCTTGTATAGCCATGGCGGAAGATCTCCGTGAGCATAACTACAGATGTGTTTATAAACGATGGAGGGAGGAAATTCCGGCAGACAGCATAGAGCCTTTAAAACCCGAGGATATGCAAAGATTTGGCGGTTTGTTCGACATCAACGACACAAAGCTGCTGATGGGTGACTACACCCTGAATTTCGTAAGGGCAAACTTTGTGTCAAATGACTGGATGAAAAAGGATAGCCAGCCAAATGGATTTATGAAAGATTTGCAACAAGTTCCCCGCTTTTACCAAAAGGCTGAAAATGCTCAGTTGACAGATGAGGATTTTGCAGAGCTTAAATCTCTAAGCACCCCATTTTTCTACAATGCCTTAAGCCATATACAGGCTGAGGCTAAAAATATCCTGGTATCAACGGAGGGCAAAATAGAGACAACTCCTGACGTTCCGGTTGAGCAGCTTTTTGATGCCATTATAGCCCCGCACAAGGGTAAGGTGATACTGGTGGACTTCTGGAATACATGGTGTGGCCCGTGCCGCGCGGCTATAAAGCATAACGAGCCTTTGAAGCAGGGAGAATTGAAAAACGACGATCTTGTATGGATATATATTGCCAATGAGACATCGCCAATGGCAACATATATGAAGATGGTTCCCGACATTCAGGGGCTGCACTACCGGCTGAACAATGAGCAGTGGCGTTATCTTACGGATAAAAAGTTCGACATAGACGGCATACCCTCGTATGTTGTTGTCGGCAAGGATGGAAAATATGCCTTGCGCAACGACTTGCGTGACCATAACCTGTTGAGGCAAACTCTGAAGGAGGCGTTGGCAAAATAAGGATAAAGTGGTACAAAAAAACAGGAAAAAAACTTTTTTGTTTCAATTTGTAACTAAACATTGATTATTAAATACCGATAGTTCTTTCGTTTTGTCCGAAAATCACCGTTGAAATCTGCAATGTGCTTGTCAATATTGATCTTTTGCGTTAAAAGTGTAAAAAGGTTAGTGTTGGTGGGCATGGTTGCAGATTTTTCGATAAAAAGTTGGACATTTAAAATAAAAGGCGTAAATTCGCAGACGTAAAGATATTGTGAACTTCAATAACAAATAAAAAAACAATTATATGAAGAAGTACAACTTTAACGCAGGTCCGTCAATGCTTCCACGCGAGGTCATAGAGAATACTGCAAAGCAAATTTTGGATTTCAATGGCTCTGGTTTATCTCTGATGGAAATAAGCCATAGAGCTAAAGACTTTCAGCCTGTTGTTGACGAGTGTGTGGCTCTTTTTAAGGAGCTACTTGACATCCCGGAAGGATATTCTGTGGTTTTCCTCGGTGGTGGCGCATCACTCCAGTTTATGCAGATTCCCGCAAACTTCCTTATCAAGAAGGCAGCTTATGTAAATTCCGGCACATGGGCAAAGAAAGCCATGAAGGAGGCAAAGCTTTTTGGTGAGGTGGTTGAGGTTGCTTCTTCTGCTGACGCCAACTACACATTCTATCCGAAGGGATTTGAGGCAAACGTGCCCGCGGATGTTGACTATCTGCATGTATGCACAAACAACACCATCTATGGTACGGAAATCAGAAAAGACCCCGATGTAAACGTACCGCTGATTGCAGATATGTCGTCAGACATTATGAGCCGTCCTGTTGACGTGGCAAAATATAAGGCTATCTATGCCGGCGCACAGAAGAATATCTCTATGGCTGGTGTTACCGTCATCATTGTTAAGGACGATGAGCTTGGCAAGGCACCTCGTGAGTTGCCAACAATGATTGATTACCGTACTCATGTTGAGAAGGGTTCAATGTTCAACACTCCTCCTGTAGTGCCTATCTATTCAATGATGGAGAACCTGCGCTGGCTAAAGCGCAATGGTGGTCTTGAGGCTGCCGACAAGCGTGCTAATGAGCGTGCTGACGCCTTGTATGGCGAGATTGACCGCAACAAGCTGTTCCGTGGTACTGTTGCTGAGGATTCCCGCTCATTGATGAATATCTGCTTTGTAATGAACGATGAGTACAAGGAACTTGAGAAACCGTTCTTCGACTTCGCTACAGAGCGTGGCATGGTTGGTATCAAGGGACACCGCTCGGTTGGAGGCTTCCGCGCAAGTTGCTATAATGCAATGACTATGGAAGGCGTAAACGCCCTCGTTCAGGCAATGAGGGATTTCGAGGCACAAGTATAAAATTGCGATGTTAAGATATGGGATGTTTAAGGAGATTTGATAAGTCGGATTTCCTTAAACATCTTACATTTTACATAAACTTTAAATTTTAAACATTAAATATTTAATCTTTAAACCCCACATAACTATGAAAGTATTAGTAGCTACCGAGAAGCCTTTTGCAGCAGCAGCTGTTGAGGGTATAAGAAAAGAAATTGAAGGCGCTGGCAACGAATTGACATTGCTTGAGAAATATACAGACAAGACACAACTCCTTGACGCTGTTAAGGATGCCGATGCGCTCATTATCCGCTCCGATAAAGTTGACGCAGAAGTGCTTGATGCCGCAAAGAATCTTAAGATTGTTGTCCGTGCAGGGGCTGGCTATGACAATATAGACCTTGCTGCAGCTACAGCACACAATGTTGTTGCGGAGAATACACCTGGACAGAATTCTAATGCTGTTGCCGAGCTTGTTTTCGGACTCCTTGTTTTTGCAGTCCGCAACTTCTACAACGGCAAGGCAGGAACAGAGCTGAAAGGTAAGAGACTTGGTATTCTCGCTTTTGGAAATGTGGGACGCAATGTCGCACGTATTGCCGCAGGATTTGGAATGGACGTTTATGCATACGATGCATTCTGTCCGAAAGACGTTATCGAGGCAGCAGGCGTAAAGGCTGTTGACAATCAGGATGCTTTGTTTGAGACATGCGATGTTGTTTCGCTTCACATTCCCGCAACCCCCGAGACAAAGCTGAGCATAAATGCGGCTCTTGTCGGAAAGATGAAGAAAGGCGGCATATTGGTGAACACCGCCCGTAAGGAGGTTATAAACGAGCAGGAGCTCATAGCTTTGATGGCTGAGCGCACAGATCTGAAGTTTGTTACCGACATCAAGCCGGATGCCGATGCTGAGTTCGCAACCTTCGAGGGACGCTATTTCAGCACACCTAAGAAGATGGGCGCCCAGACAGCAGAGGCTAATACAAATGCGGGAATTGCCGCAGCTAAGCAGATTAACGCATTCTTTACTGACGGATGCACTAAGTATCAGGTGAACAAATAAAAGAATTATTAAGGTGGTGGGCTGTAAATCTAAAATTATAGCCCACCTTCAACACAATCTATTAAAACTGCACCTATATGGCAACAATAAAACCATTCAAGGGTATTCGCCCTCCAAAAGACCTTGTTGAGAAGGTTGAGTCGCGCCCGTATGATGTTCTTGACTCAGAAGAGGCAAGAATTGAGGCTGGTGACAATGAGATGAGCCTGTATCATATCATTAAGCCGGAAATTGATTTCCCAGTTGGCACAAGTGAATATGATCCACGTGTTTATGAGAAAGCGGCGGAGAACTTCCGTAAATTTCAGGAAAAAGGATGGCTTGTGCAGGATGCGGAGGAGCACTATTACATATATGCTCAGACCATGGAAGGCAAAACGCAATATGGCCTGGTTGTCGGAGCATACGTCGATGACTATATGACGGGTGTGATAAAAAAACATGAGCTTACCCGTAGGGACAAGGAAGAGGACCGCATGAAACATGTGCGTGTAAACGATGCCAACATTGAGCCTGTGTTTTTTGCTTATCCTGACAATAAGGTCTTGGACGGCCTCATTATGAAATATGCCGCAACTGAGCCTGAATATGATTTTATAGCCCCAGTAGATGGCTTTGGGCATAAATTCTGGGTTGTTGGCGATGACGAGGACATAAAGCTCATAACAGAGGAGTTTGCCAAGATGCCAAGTCTGTATATTGCTGATGGTCATCACCGTTCGGCAGCTGCCGCACTTGTAGGCGCGGAGAAGGCAAAGGCAAATCCAAATCATCGTGGTGACGAGGAATACAACTATTTCATGGCTGTTTGTTTCCAGGCCTCGCAACTCACAATTCTCGATTACAACCGTGTGGTTAAAGACCTTAACCGCATGGACAATGTTGAGTTTATGCAAAAATTAGGACGAAACTTTATAGTTGAGGACAAGGGTGAGGACATTTATAAGCCTCAGAGACTGCACGAGTTCTCAATGTATCTCGACGGCCATTGGTACTCGCTCACCGCCAAGGAAGGCACATACGACGATAACGACCCGATAGGTGTTCTTGATGTTGATATCTCAAGCCGCCTTATTCTTGATGACCTGTTGGGTATTAAGGATTTGCGCGGCAGCAACCGTATTGACTTCGTAGGCGGACTGCGGGGACTCGGAGAATTGAAGCGGAGGGTAGACAGCGGCGAGATGAGAATGGCGTTGGCTCTTTATCCAGTATCTATGCAGCAAATTATGGATATTGCCGACAGCGGAAAGATTATGCCTCCAAAAGCCACATGGTTTGAGCCAAAATTGAGGTCGGGACTCGTAATCCATAAATTGTCTTGACCATAAACGTGTTACATGACTGACGAATACAAAACAATTTCAGAAGACAACGTAGGCGAGGGATATTACACCGAGAAACGAAGTAAGTTCCTCGCCTTTGCCCATCATGTTGAGACCGTTGATGAGGTAAAGAAAATTATAGACGGGTATCGAAAGAAGTATTACGATGCCCGTCATGTATGTTATGCCTATATGTTGGGATATGAGCGGTTGGAGTTTAGGGCTAACGACGACGGTGAGCCTTCAGCAACAGCCGGTAAGCCAATATTGGGACAGATAAACTCCAACGAGCTTACCGACATATTGATAGTCGTAATCAGATATTATGGCGGCGTAAACCTCGGCACGGGCGGACTTATTGTGGCATACCGCACAGCGGCGGCAGATGCTATTGAAAACTGTGTACAGGAAACCAGGCTTGTTGAGGAGAAAATAACCTACACGTTTACATATCCGATGATGAACGATGTGATGAAGGTTGTAAAGGATATGCAGCCACGCATAATAAGTCAAGTTTTCGACAATACCTGTTCAATAACTCTTTCTATCAGGAAAAGCATGGCGGGGCAGTTGCAGGCACGGCTTGACAAATTGTCGTTCTGACCCATTGTTTGTGGAAACTCGTAGGACCGCTATATATAGCGGCCGCAAATAATGTGCTCAATTTTGGCAGTTGAGGAGTTAAGCCGATAGCAGATAGTTTGCCGGGGTTCAAAAAATTACAGGCAAAATTTGTATAAGTTCTCTTAATTTTGTAATTTTGCAAAGTTTTTGAGAACATATACAAATCATTATAATGAATATATCTTATAAATGGCTAAAAGAGTATGTTGACTTCACTCTTACACCACAGGAAACCGCGGACGCGCTGACATCTTGTGGACTTGAGGTCGGCAGTCTCGAAGAAGTCCAGACTATTAAAGGCGGATTGAAAGGACTCTATGTAGGCAAGGTGCTTACATGCGAGGCACATCCCAATAGTGACCATCTACATGTTACAACTGTTGACCTTGGCAAAGGTGAGCCTCAGCAGATTGTCTGTGGCGCTCCAAATGTTGCCGCAGGCCAGAAAGTTATTGTTGCCGATCTTGGCTGCGTGCTCTATGACGGTGACAAGGAGTTTGTAATCAAGAAATCAAAGCTTCGTGGCGTAGAGAGCTTGGGCATGATTTGCGCCGAGGACGAAATCGGTGTCGGCACATCCCATGATGGTATCATTGTTTTGCCAGAGGACGCACAAGTTGGTATGCCCGCAGCTGAGTATTACAATCTTGAGAGCGATTGGCTTATTGAGATTGACATTACCGCAAACCGCGCTGACGCACTTAGCCACTATGGTGTAGCCCGTGACCTCTATGCATGGTTCGTGCAGAATGGATATGAGACAAAGCTTCATCGTCCAGACTGCAGCAAGTTTGCTGTCGACAACGAGGACCTTGTTGTTGATGTTCAGATTGAGAACATAGAGGCTTGCAAACGCTATGCCTGCATATCTGTAACAGACTGTGAGGTAAAGGAGAGTCCGGAATGGCTGCAGAACAAACTGAATATTGTTGGCGTAAGGCCAATTAACAATATCGTCGACATAACAAACTATATCATGATGGCATACGGACAGCCTATGCACTGCTTCGATGCTGATATGGTAAATGGCAACAAGATAGTTGTCCGTACTCAGCCAGAGGGAACTCATTTCACCACACTTGACGGTGAGGATCATGAGCTTGGCCTGCACGACCTTAGCATCTGTAATGCAGAGGAGCCAATGTGTATTGCCGGTATATTTGGCGGTAAGGGTAGTGGAACATACGAGACCACACGCAATGTGGTTTTGGAGAGAGCATGTTTTCATCCTACATGGATTAGGAAGA
>CABSIA010000130.1 GCA_902477645.1 uncultured Prevotella sp.
ATGCCTCCCGACGGAAAGCTCGACGCGTCGGGCTCCTGCTGCACGAGCAGCTTGCCTGAGAACTCCTCTATCATGCCGCCCTTGCCGTCGTGCTCTATGAAAGCATCGTGTTTCTCTGCCGTCCCCTCGTTGAGAGGCTGAAACCAGTGGGTGTAGTGCGTAACTCCGTTTTCCTCGGCCCATTGCCTCATTCCACGTGCCACGGCATCGGCTATGGAGCGGTCGAGCCTTGTGCCGTTGTCCATAACGTCTACGAGCTTCGCATAGACATCGGCGGGCAGATATTTATACATCTTTTCCCTGTTGAAAACATATTTGCCGAAATACTTAGAAGGTCTTTCTGCTGGCGCGGCAACGTCTACGGGTCTTTTCCTGAAAGCCTCAGCCACCACCTCAAATCTTAAATTCGCCATTATTCTGTATTATTTTTGCGGACACGTCCAAACTCACATTGAGAGAACCCATATTCCGCCATTTATTTTCCGGCTGCAAAATTACGATAAATCAGAGAGACTGCCAAAGCTAAGATGAAATAATTCTGTTTTAATGCATAATTGGCACCATACATATATGAGTTGCTGCTACACTACATATTTTTCTCATTCACAAAGTTTATTGGAAAACTGCTTGCATATCTCAAGAATTTTGACGAACTTTGTATATAGATTGTGCATACGGTGATTCGAACTTGACAGTTCCAACATCACCAAGTTGCTGAAAGCCAACGGTATACACAACTTTAAGCATAAATATTACAAGAATTTAACTACACCAACGGGTTATGGATACTAAAATAATTGGCCAAGGATACAACCTTAACGCAGACACCTCTGTAGCCAAAGAACTTATAGAGCAATTCAACAGTAAGAGATATGATTCCTTCACCTGTCTAGTTGCATTTGCAAGTTACGGAGGAATATCTGCCCTGACTCCATACATCATGGCAGAGAAAGAAAGGGGTGTGAAAATAAAGGTGATTCTGGGAATAGACCAGAAAGGAACGTCAAAGGAGGCTCTCGAAGAGGTACTTTCCTGGGGTGTAGAATCAAAGATTTATCATACACAGTCTGTCAATATCTTCCATCCGAAAATCTATCTTTTCGAGAACACCGACATATTCACGCTCATTGTCGGCTCAAACAATCTGACCACCATGGGCTTGGTAAAGAACATCGAATGCTCTCTGCTTATCAAGGATGCTAAGGGAGAACATTCTGTTCATAATGATTTCTACATTTATTGGAAGGCCATTCTCGATGGTGCTGATATAAATTTGATGCCAATTACGCAAGAACTTATCGACAATTTGTATTTTGAGAAACTGATACCTACAGAATCAGAACGTACAGAAAAATATGACAACGGTAGAGACAAAACGGTAAGCTCCAGTAAGCGCATAACCTTTAACGGAGCCAAGATTCAACGCAATCCGGAAGGCTTTGTACCAAAGGGAAGGCAGGTAAAAGTGAAACGGATGGCAAAAACAAAGAACGATACAACTTCAAACAAACCAATAATTGAAGAAAAGCTACAGGTCAATGGTGAAGAGGTTTTGATTGCAGAGATTGGTGGAGGCCCCCGTTGGAAACAGGTTAATTTCCCTGTCGATATATTTGAGAACTTCTTTGGTGCAGAGCGTGGTGACAATTCTTATAACATAGAATTGATGAATATAGCCCAAGATGGAACATTAGGGGACGTGGAAACACGTCAAGCGGTTTCGGTAAAGAGTCATAATTACCGTTTTGAGATACATTGTAAAGAAACAACAGGAGATTATCCTGGTAGCACCAAACGTCCTATTGGGTTGTTTGTCAAGATAGGCAACAACCAATTTCTGTATCAAGTCCTTCTACATGGACATCCGGCATACAAGAAAATCAAGAATTACCTGTACGCAGAAAGTAAGGTCAGAAGAGAAGACGAGTTGAGAAGGCACATCGTTCACATAGAAGCTGTTCATGCCCTTTATCCAGAATTGATTATTTAAATGGACTACAATTTCCGAACATTAAACTACCTCGGCAGTAAATTGCGCCTGCTGGATTTCATTGAAGATAAGGTGCTTGATGTGACACCCGACAAGGCCGGAATCTGTGATTTGTTCGCAGGTTCAGGATGTGTGTCGCGCAAGCTGTCCCAATCACATCCTGTTGTAGCTTGTGACATTCAAAATTATTCAAAGGTCATCGGGAATGCCTTGCTTCAAAAATATGATATAACAGATGAAGAAATCAATCATTTCTTTGAAACCATCAATACAGATGATTATGCAAAGAAACTGAAAGGAGTCTTCACTCCGTTAATAGAGTTAGAGCAAAGCGCAATTGAAAACAAAAACCTTGAAGTGCTGACCTGTATTCTTGAACATGGTTCATTAGAGGTATTCAACATTGAGCAGAATATTTCATGCCTGTCAGACCAACTTTATACCGTTAGCCGCCAACTTAAGACTGAAGGACTAAACGATGTAAGGTCATTGACAAGCCGCTACTATGGAGGCGTGTATTTCTCGTACAGGCAAGCAGCCGATATAGATATTATTCTCGAAGGAATACACAAATTCGTATCAGAAGACAAACGAGATTTGTATCTTGCAGCTTTGTTGAGTACGGCCAGCGATGTGGTTGACACTGTAGGAAAACATTTTGCCCAGCCGATTAAGGCCAGGGATTCAAAAGGTAGAATAAAGGCAACAGTCTACAACAAAGCCGTCAAGGATAAAACAATAGATGTGCCAACGCTATATCGTGAGTGGCTTATCAAGTACAAGAACCTTTCAAAGACTGATTTTCAACATATTACACTGCAAGGAGATTATGAGCAATGCCTATTGGCGTTGCCTGACAACGTGAAGACTGTTTACGCAGACCCGCCATACACTCGTGACCATTACAGCCGCTACTATCATGTATTGGAAACATTGACCCTTCGAGACACTCCGCAGATTTCAAGAGTGACGATTCACGGATCAACTCATGTAAGCAATGGCATTTACCGCGAGGGGCGGCATCAGTCTCCCTTTTGCATCAAGAGTAAGGCACCATCTGCATTTCGAAAGATGTTCAAACTGGTATCCTCCTCTGGAAGGAATTTATTGCTCTCGTATTCACCTTACGACGAGACAAAAAAGTCACACCCACGAGTTGTGACCATGCAACAGCTCGTCTCATTGGCAAAGGAATACTTTGATAACGTAGAAATTGTTTCTGCCGGCAGCTTTAAGCATAACAAGCTTAATTCCACAGAACATTTTCTCGAGGCATCGGACGAAGCAGAATTGCTTATTGTCTGTACAAACAACAATTATTAAATTCTGGCATTTATGGCATTAAGCAACAACGTAAAATTTTCCATCGACCCGAAGAACTCCATTGGCGGTGAGGACTGCAGAAACATCTTGATAAAGGGTGACAACAAGGCAATCCTCCCGGAGCTTGTGTCTTCATACGGCGGAAGAATAAAGTGTATCTACATAGATCCTCCCTACAACAATGGAGACTCCTATCATTACTACAACGACAACACCTCTACTTCGGCATGGCTAAAAGATATGCGCACTGTCCTTTCTTGGCTGAAAATGCTGCTAAAAAAAGACGGAAGTATCTGGATTTCCATTGATGACAAGGAAATGGCTTACCTGAAGGTAGAAGCAGACAGGATATTTGGCCGTGAGAATTTTGCAGGCACAATTGTATGGCAACAAAGAAAGACACGTGAGAACCGGGCAGTCTTCTCATGCAATCATGAGTATGTGCTTGTCTATGCAAAGGATGTAAAAGCATTCAAGAAATCACGCAACCTGCTTCCTGTAGATGACGCTTTTGTGAAAAGCAAATACAAGAATCCGGACAACGATCCACGCGGGCCTTGGCAATCTGTATCTGCAAGTGTCCAGGCAGGCCATGCTGTAGCAAGTCAGTTCTACACGATTGTTTCTCCATCGGGTATTGAATACAACCCTCCGAAAGGAAGGTGCTGGGTATATAATCAGGAGAGAATGCTCCGCGAGATTTCACAGAATAACATTTGGTTTGGATTAGACGGACGCAATACTCCACGTATCAAGAAGTTTCTATGTGACACAAAGATTGGCTTGACGCCCGAAACATTATGGTCGGGCGATATCTATGGCACAACAGACAGCGCAAAGAAACATCTGCTGTCACTGTTCCCCGAAATGGAGAATGTCTTCGATACCCCAAAGCCCGAAGAACTGATTAAGCAAATCATCGAGATTGCCAGCAATGAGAATGAATACGTGCTGGATTGCTACATTGGTTCTGGCACAACCATGGCTACAGCCCACAAACTTAACCGCAACTATATCGGGATAGAGATTGGCGACCAAATGACTGACCTTGTAGTCAGACGCATGAATTTAGTCATCAACGGCGAGGGAGGCGGCATTTCAAATAGGGTCAATTGGCATGGCGGAGGCCAGTTCGTGCTATACAACTTCGACAAGAACAAGGTTGATGAACATGATGCCAAAGAAATAGGAAAAAGCATCACACAGAAAAAAGTTCAGTACCATCAATTAGACTTATTTAATCTTTTCGAACAGTATGGTGAAGAACCGTTGGTTCAAAATTGTATGGTTCGTGAGGATCTTTGGATTGAATACGGTTCCTATTGTAGTCATTGGAAATTGCCGATAGACCTCACAAAGAATCTTCTTGTCTGTAATGTGAAGAAAGACAACTGGAAGCAGTATCTTGATGGTTCTGCAAAAATCTATTACACAGGAAAGAAGTTCCCAACAACAGTTGCACTCAATAAGCTCTATTATTTTATGCCGTATATATCTGGGAAAGGTATCCGCGACTTGTACTGCATCAAGACTGCCCGCCTTGGTTACCGCAAGGAGGGACAGGATGAAGAGGACAAAAACGAGCTTCGGTTAGTGTTCGAAATTGAGCGAGTTGGCCAGCTTTTCGAAAACTACCAGAAGATAAATCTTGAAATATGGAGGACATTTACAGACACTTCTATAAAAACAATTATGGAAAAATATAATTCTCACCTTCTATGACAAACATTGAGCACTACGGGGCAGAGCGCATTTTCCGGGCCATAGAGGACGGCAAGGAAGTGGGGCGTATAGAGTATGAGCTGTCGGGACAGGTTATGACAATAACACACACCTACGCCTATATCGAGGGGCGCGGAGTGGGACGCTTGCTTGCTGACGCGGCCATAGACTACGCGCGCGGCCACGGCATGAAGATAATACCCCTCTGCTCTTACGTCAGGTTAGTGATGGAAAGGGCAGAGGAGTATCACGACTTGCTGTATAAGGGTTAGGGGGGTAACTCTTATCCGCCGAATGCCGTAAGCTCCGCCCACGCGCGGTGCCATTGCCTCATGGCCTCCATCTCCTGGTCTTTGGCCTCGTAATACATACGCGAGCCAAGCAGATAGTCGGTGACAGAGATTGAGCCGGCATCAAGAGCCTTTTTCAGCAACACGGTGTTGTCGGTGGTCTTGACGGCAAGGGCAAGAGTGTCGGCCGCAGACCGCAGAGCGGCCTGACGCAAGAATTGTGACTTTATATTTGCGTATATCCTCTGCCGGACATCAGCGTGGCGTGCCTTGGCAGCCTCGGCCTGCGCCTTGGCCTGCCTCACTTTTCCCCTGTTGCTCCACAGCGGTATCGATATTCCCACCGTAATGCCCTGGAACTTCTCGTCGGCAAGATACTCTCCCATAAAGCCTGCCGTAAGCTTAGGCATGCCCTCTGAGCGGCTTACCACAATCTGGCGCTCAGCCATGGCAACCTCTTCGCGCAGGGCGACAAGTGCCGGGCAACGGCTCCCGGCATCGGCATACCAGGTGTCGAAGTTGGCAACAGGCGATATATACGGATATTCAGAGGAGGTGAGAACAACCTTATTTCCACCGTTCATGCCCTGCAGCAAAGCCAGAGCAGCGCTGCGTTCTGCCTCAAGCTTTGCCATCTCGCCTTTTGCCGATGCCAGATCGAGCATGGCCCCGTTATATTCCATGCGCGTAGCCTCACCATTGTCAAGCCGTTTTTTTTGTGCCACGGCTATCGCCGCCGCATTATCATGACGCAGACGAAGCTCGTTGAGCATGGCATTATAGTATATGACATCTATACACAGCTGTCTGGCTTCGAGCATCACCTGTCGGCATTCAGCCTTATACCGCCATCCGGCGACAACGTCCTGCTGCCGGGCAAGCCGCTTCTTGGCACCCGAAAGGGTAGCCATGTCCAGCGATTGCGTCACGCTCAGGTTCTTGCGTCCGCCTATTGCCGAGGGACTGCCCCACATGTAGGCGAACTCTATCTCTGGGTCTTCAAGTGTCAGTCCGGTATGGTTGGCGGCCGTGGTTGCCTCCATGTCTTTTCGCAGTGCCCTCAGCGTAGAGTTGTTCTGCTCTATACTGCTGATAATATTGTCGACTTCACACTGCGAATAGCCTGGAATTGATAAAGCCACAATGACTATGGTTATTATTGTTCTCATTTCTTGTTGCTGATTTTATAATATATAACAGGTATAACGAAAGCATTGAGCAGAGTCGAGGTGCAAAGCCCGCCAAGTATGACCTTTGCCATCGGGCTCTGTATCTCGTTGCCAGGCAGGTCGCCGCCGGCGGCAAGCGGTATAAGGGCCAGCGCGGAGGTGAGGGCCGTCATGAGAATAGGTGTCAGACGGTCGGCAGAGCCTTTTGCTATACTTTCCTCCACCGTAAGGCCCGACGCTCTGAGATCGTTGTACCGGCTTACGAGCAGCATGCCGTTGCGTGTGGCGATGCCGAAAAGCGATATGAAGCCTATAATGGCGGGTATGCTCACTATGCCTCCTGTGACACATATTGCCATGACACCCCCTATGAGGGCCAACGGCAGGTTTAGCAACACCACCGCAGACTGCCTGATGTCGCGGAACTGATTGAACAACAGCAGGAAAATCACCACTATGGCAAACAACGAAGCCAGGAGAAGTGTCCGCGAGGCAGACTTCTCGCTCTCGAACTGGCCGCCATATTCTATATGGTAGCCCTCGGGCAGATGTATCTTCTCGTCAATTCTCCGCTGTATGCTTTCCACCACACCAGTAAGGTTGCCGCCTGTCACATTGGCAGAGACAACAAGCTTGCGCGCCACATTCTCACGGTTTATGGTATTTGGCCCCACAGCCGAGACCACATCGGCAATATAGCAGAGCGGCACCATCTGCCCGCCGGCATTCACTGGCATCCGGGCTATACTCTCTGCCGTCGCCCTGCTGCCGTCATCAGCCTTCAGCACAAGGTCAAACGCCTTGTTGCCCTCGTAGACCACAGACACTGGCTCTCCGGCAAGCAGCACCCTTATCATCTCGCCGAATTCCGACATTGTAATGCCATATTTGGCAAGCATGCCGCGCCTGGGAACAATCTGCAACTGCGGACGCTCCACCTGCTGCTCAACATTGAGGTCGGCTATACCCTCTATGTCAGCTATCTGCGCCTTTATCTCATTGCCTATGGCATACATTCTGCTCAGGTCGTCGCCAAAGAGTTTAATGGCTATGTTGGCACGTGTGCCCGACAGCATGGCGTCTATGCGGTGGGTAATCGGCGCGCCAACCTCAACATTTATGCCCGGCACGGCCTCAAGTCTGTGCCGCACATCTTCCAACAGCTCTTCCTTGCTTCTGCCGGCAAGCACAAACGGTGCCTCTATCTCTGTATCGCTCACGCCCAGGGCATGCTCGTCAAGCTCTGCCCGTCCCGTCTTTCTGCCTACAGTCTGTATCTCGGGTATCTGCAACAGCAGCCTCTCTACTCTCGCCCCTATCCTGTCCGACTCTTCGAGCGATATTCCCGGCATGGTGCTTACGTTGACAGTGAGCGAGCCCTCGTTGAATGGAGGGAGGAAACTTCGTCCCAACGACATGAAGATAGCTGCCGCCACTATCAGCAATGCGGCAGCCGCCACCACTACGATGCGCCGGTGTGTCAATGCCCACCTCAACATTGCCCTATAGCGTGCCCCCAGCCATTGTGCCACCACAGGCTCGCGCCTGTATGTGTTGCCGGAGTCAAGCATATAGCTGCACATGACGGGAGTAAGCGTAAGGGCAACTGCCGTAGAAGCACACAGGGCGGTTATGAAAGCTATGCCGAGGGGCACCAGCAGCCGCCCCTCCATTCCGGTAAGGAAGAACAGCGGCACGAAACTTACGATAATGATAAGAGTGGAGTTGAGGATTGGCATGCGGACCTCACGTGAGGCATTGTATACGACATCCAATACCGGCAGCCTCGAGGCCTCGGGGCTCAGCCTGTTCTCACGCAGGCGCTTGTATACATTCTCAACATCCACAATAGCATCGTCTACAAGCGAGCCTATCGCTATCGCCATACCGCCAAGGCTCATGGTGTTTATGGTAAGCCCGAGAATATTGAGGACAAGAACCGACACTACAAGCGAGAGCGGAATGGTTACAAGCGAGATGACAGTGGTGCGCACATTCATAAGGAATATGAACAGCACAGCCACTACAAACAACGCACCTTCGAACAGCGACTTCCGCACATTGTCAATGGAGCTGTTTATAAATCTTTCTTGGCGGTAGACATCTGTATTGAGCCTGACACCGGCAGGCAGCGACTTCCGCACATCGTCAAGGGCATGGTCTATCTTCTTTGTCAACTCTACTGTGCTTGTGTTCGGCTGCTTCGTCACCGTCATCATCACACACTGCCTG
>CABSIA010000131.1 GCA_902477645.1 uncultured Prevotella sp.
TACGTGAGAACAATGTGCGCAGAACTTCTGTTGGTTGGAACGAAGTTAGATACAACAGCTCACAGGAGTACACCATAAAGGGCAACGAGACTCTTCTCTTTGGTTTCAACGATATTGAGACTGAAGATATGGCAACTTCCGGCAATGGTCCGTTGGCTGTCTACAAGCCTCAGACTGAAGACCAGAATGCTTTCCTCGCATACGGCAACTTTGGCTCAGGTCTTGGATTCTATTCTCTCTCAAGTCTTGGAAATCTTTGTGTGCAGCTCATACTTGATGTGAGCAGCCTGCCTGAAAAAGACATCGTTCTTGGAAATCTTATCAACGGAAACAAGTATAAGAAGAAAGGTGAGCAGCTCGATGCGTTCCTGCTTTTCTCCAACAACGGACGTGCCACTATCAATACTTGCACTTTTGGTTATCGTATAGATAATGGTGAGACAGAATTTGTAGATTGCACTGAGGCTGTAAAGCCAGGTGAGTCTGGCAGCGTAGAGAAGATTTTCAACATGCCTGCCAGTGTTGGAGTGGGCAGCCACACATTGGAATTCTTTGTAAGCAGCATCGACGGTGTTGCCGTAGACTATGCATCCGACAAAGCTATCCGTTCCCCTTTTATAGTCTACGACAAGTCTTTTGCGCGTCAGCAGCACTATGTTGAGCAATATAGCAGCCAGAGAAGTTATTTCCATGCTTATGTTGACGATGAGATGTTTAAGACCGATGCCAAGGACAACATCTGCCTTGTAAACATTCATCAGTCTGGAACATCGTTGGCAGCAGAAGGAACAGAATATCTTGAAGATTTGTATGCCTACGCTTATCCGTGCTTCACAATCGACCGTTTCTATTTCTTTGGCGAGAGCAACATTGCCTTCGATGTAAACCAGTATGCCTCAATCATGCCGTCGCTCGTATCAGAGTCTGTTTATATGCTTGTTGACGAGGTTGATGCTAATCCGGCATTCGCAACAGTAGATATTGCCAAACCAACATTCGACAATACATCACGTTTGCTTACAGTGAATGTCTCTGGTGATATGGTTGAAGGTGTTGGCGATGCTGATATCTTTGGCGACCTTGCACTTACCGTATTGCTTACAGAGGATGGAGTTGTTGCATCGCAGACTGTGCCAAATTCATTGGGCAACGCCACTACCACCGACCGCAATTATGTTCACAATGCTGTGTTCCGTACATATATGTCTAAGCCTCTCGGCGACAAAATTACGCAGAGCGATAACAGCTACAATATGACCTTCACAACAACCGTACCAGAAAAATGGAACGTTGAGAACATGAAGGTTGTGGCTTTCATTGCGCCATACGCCACCGAGGTGACAGATGACAATGTTCTTGACATGGACATCATAAATGCCAACAGCTGCCGTCTGAAAGGATTGTCTACGGATGGCATTGAGCAGACTACAGCTGAGGCAGCCACAGCAGATGCTTTGTTCTACAACATGCAGGGAGTTTGCGAGGGCAAGTCACCACGTCATTCAGGCATGTATATTATTAAGGTTGGCGACAAGGTTCGCAAAGTTGTTATACGATAATATTTAAATTTTATTATAAACTTAATTAATTAATTTTTATGAGAAAGACTTTACTTTACACCGTCTTGCTGACGGTTCTTTCCCTGTTCACAGGATATGGGAAAGCTCATGCTGAAAGTCCTTATAAGTGCGATTTCAATACAACGATAAGCACGGATAAGAATGATTTTAAAGTCGCTACGGGATGGGGACATGTAGTCAATGGCTATTTCTGCTACGATGATTACGACACATATTATGTCTCATACACCTATAGTGCCAATGGCGGTATTGATGGAAGTGGCGCATTAGAGGTTGGCGACCAGACCGCCGTTGGTCCTTCTATGTCTTATGATACTGGCAGTACTACCGACCTTCTCGTAACTCCAAAGCTCAATGGTGCTTCTTCTATCTATGTGAAGAAAACGAAGGCTTCAGGTACAGTTAAATTCTACAAGGTGACAAAGAGTGGCATTTCTTATTCAAGAGGCAGCCAGATTTCTGTAACTCTGCCAACATTGTCAACCGATGAGTTTGTAAAGGTTGAGATACCAGAACAGACAGATGCTTATGTTGGTATTTATGGCTCATGTGTCATCTTTGATAACTTTGAGGCAGACGATGCAGATGTTACTCCTGTTAAGGGTTTGACAGTAACAGGTGTTAAAAATAATAGTGGCAGCACTGTAAACTGTGACGCAGACAATAACTTTACACTCAACTTTACTGCTACTATTATGAATACTGGTGACGTTGTCCTCAATCCTGGTGACGAAGGCTACAGCCTGAGTATTGTAAACTATAGCAGAGACAATGCCGTCATCAGCACAACTTCTATTACTGAGGCTTTGGCCGTTGGCGCAACTACTATTGTCAATATAACCGGCACAGCAGCATACGCTGATTATCCTGACAGAAACCGTTACGATGTAATGGAAAACATAACTCATACAAGCAAAATGGCTGAATGGATAGAGTTTAAGCCATATCTTCCTGCTGTAAGCTTGAGGTCAGCTGATAATACAAAAATTGAGGCGGGTGCAACTATTGATTATGGACGTACTACAGAGCCTGTAACCAAGACTTTCACTCTGAATAATACTGGTGCAGCTCCTCTTAACCTCACAGCTATAACATTGCCTGAAGGCTTCTCTACTGACGTTACATTCCCACTCAATATTGCAGCGGGTGAAAGTTCTGAAATAAACATCAAACTTGATGCCGATAAATTTGGTGTGTTCTTTGGTGATGTTACTTTCAAGGTTGATAATATTGATGACTTTGTAATCAAGGTTAATGGTATTGTTATGGATCCAAGCAAGTACTTCGTTACATTCGAGGACCAGAAGATACCTGTAGGTGCTATAGCAGAAAAGAGCTGGAGCGTAGCGGAAAATGGAACATCAGATAACCGTTACAGCCTTAGCCATGGCTCAAGAGGAGATGGTACAGAGACAAAGTTCATTACACCGCTGCTGAAAGTGACAGAGGGTGAGGTTATGACAGTTGATGTAGCAAGAACAAACTTCAAGTCTTATGGCAGTGACATATATCTCAAAGTTTACTATTCTGCAGACCGTAAAACTTGGACAGAAGTAAAGAGTATAGCATCAACAGAGTTGAGCGGTACTCGTATTGACTACAACAAGTTTATCAGTAAGTTTACAACCTTTAATATTGAAGGCGTACCTGCCGGAAACTACTATATTGGTTTCGGCGCATGCTACACTACAATTGACAATATCTATGGCTTTGAGAAAGTAGACATTGCTCACGACTGGCTTATCACTTCTGCCGAAGTTGCAGCTTCTGGTATGGTTAATAAGGAATATACAGCAAAGGTTACTGTAAAGAACAACAACGACAAGGAAGTTGAGGCAGATTCTTACACTGCTACACTTTACGTAGGCAGACAGGCTATTGCTTCTGAGACTGTTCCTGCTATCGCAGTAGGTGAGTCACAGGACTTTATATTCAACTTTACTCCTAATACAGCTGGCACATTCGATGCTTATGTAGTATTTAAGGACAACAACGATGACTACAGCGTAAGCACTGATGTTGTAGAACTGACAATTGCTGAGGAGGCTGCAACTGATGTTATGCAGATTGGTGAGGTTAATTCAACAGGAGTTTACGTACCTCTCGCTCTGAATTGGAATAATAGTGAATCTCAGGCTGTTTATACAGCAGATCAACTTGGTTTGAAGTCTGGTGATAAGATTGGTTCTTTGACATGGAAGGGATATAATTCTGCGGATAATCTTGTAGCGACAGTAGAAGTTTATCTTGCCAATGTTGAAAATGAGACACTCGCATCATCAGAAGTTCTCAACACGGGTGATATGACACAAGTTTATAGTGGTTCCTACACCTTTAAGAAAGAGGGTGGATATGGCAATACTGTAGACCACCTCTCTATCAATATTTCTGAGCCTTTTGTTTATGCAGGACAAAGTCTTTGCATTGTTGTTAAGTCAAAGTCGGATACATATAAGCAGAATTACTTTGAAGTAACCAACATAAATGGTCAGTGTGTTTCAAAGCAGTGGGATAATACAGGTAATGAGCCTACATCTTATACAGCCAGACAACTTCCTGTAGTATATGTAGGTGTTGTTAAAGATCCTGTTGTAATCAGCGGTACTGTTAAATCAGGCGATGATGCTATTGAGGGTGCTGTTGTTACAATGAAATCTGACGATGTTATCTACACCGCTACAACCGACGCTGAGGGTGCATATTCACTCAATGTTATTCAGAAAGATTTGACTTACGACTTAACTGTTGCAGCTGCTGGTTATGAGACTTATACTGAGTCTGGCATTACTCCAGAGACTACCGATGCTAAGAACTTCTCTTTGACAGCACTTGAAACTGAGACAGGTACAATCTCTGCTGCCGGATATTCTACATTCAGCAACCTCAACAGAGCTGCGCAGATTACAGATGCAGAGGTTTACACAGCTAAGCTGAACGGAACAACATTGACTCTTACAAAGGTTGAGGATGGTAAGGTTCCTGCAAACACTGGCGTTATCCTGAAGGGTACAGAGGGCAACGTAACTACATACACTGTTACATACGGTGTATCTGCAACCGAACTTACAAACAACGACTTGATTGCTGCTAAAGCTGAGACTGTAGGCAACGGCAATATTTGCGTACTTGCCAAGAGAGACGGTGTTGTAGGTTTCTATACATTGGCTGACAACAACAAGGTTGGTCTGGGTAAGGCTTACATCGAGCTTCCTGCTGGCTCTGAGGCTAAGGCTCTCACATTCGAATTCGCTGAGACTACAGGCATAACAGAAATTGAGTCTGCCGATGCTGACGGCAAGATGTACAATCTGCTCGGTCAGCCAGTAAACCGTGCTACTGCCAAGGGTATCGTGATTAAGAATGGCAAGAAATATATCTTGAAGTAATAACCCGAAAAAAGAAAGGATAAAACAATGAAAAAGTATATTAAACCAGATGTTGTGCTGGTAGAAACAGACAATAGCATAATGGCGAGTACCTCTCTTAATGTAGATACCGAAAAAAAAGTGTACACTGACGAAGTGCTCTCAAAGCAGAATGCTGGTGGCTACGACGATGACGCCATGGGCCACAATAGTGTTTGGGACGATTAATCCGTATGCTGCCATACAACACATTGTATGCAGCTGATAAATAACCCACAGGGGACGGCATCATAATCAGATTGCCGTCCCCTGTTTTTTTAGATTACCATATAAAAATATCAAAGAATGTTTTGGCGTTTTTTCTCTAAAAAAAACGCAAGCGATTTCGAGGGGCATCGCAAGCGGTTGCGATGCCCCTCGCAACCGCCTGCGATGTACAATGCAGCTGTATGCCTTTTTTTCTATGTTTTTTGGCTCACCCGATAAATATAGGGGGAACAAATAAATAGGAATTATTGTATTTTTGTTCTCAAATAGTGCAGGCTTTCAGCCTGCGTTACTTGAGTTTGTCTTCCCCATGATTTTTCTACAGAGCCTGGTTTTTGGGGTATTCTCATAGAGCAAATATTTTTTCCAGTATAAAAATAAGCCGGCAATATAATTTCAAAAATCATATTGCCGGCTTTAATTATTTTTTTTGTTATGCTATCTTTACACGAGGTATTGCGAGCTGATGCTCTCGTTGCTCACAACTCTGCGGATAGTCTCTGCGAACATGTCGGCTACCGACAGCTGCTTAATCTTTGCACAGCGGTTAGAGTAGGGGATTGAGTCGGTGAAGACAATCTCCTCGAGAGCCGAATTTTGTACTCTCTCTGAAGCGGGACCGCTCATTACGCAATGCGACGCACAGGCTCTAACGCTCAAGGCTCCTGCCTCTTTCATTATGTCAGCAGCTTTGGTAATTGTACCGGCTGTGTCTACCATATCGTCGACAACCACTACATTCTTGCCTTTTACGTCACCGATAATCTGCATGCTTGCAACCACATTTGCTCTTGCTCTTGTCTTGTTGCACAGAACTAATGGGCATCCTAGATATTTTGCGTATGTGTTGGCACGCTTGCTTCCGCCTACGTCTGGAGATGCTATAACCAGGTCTTTAAGATGCAGGCTCTGCAGATATGGCAGAATTACACCTGATGCATAGAGGTGGTCTACCGGCACATCGAAGAAACCCTGAATTTGGTCGGCATGCAGATCCATTGTGATAACACGGTCTACTCCTGCCACACTCAGCAAGTCGGCTACGAGTTTTGCGCCAATGCTTACTCTTGGTTTGTCTTTGCGGTCCTGGCGTGCCCAACCGAAGTATGGCATAACCGCGATGATGTTTCTTGCCGATGCGCGTTTGGCGGCGTCAATCATCAGCAACAGCTCCATCAGATTGTCCGAGTTTGGGAATGTGCTTTGTACGAGGAACACGTCGCGTCCTCTGATAGACTCCTCGTATGAAACAGCAAATTCTCCGTCGGAGAATTTGGTTACCACCAAGTTTCCTAAAGGACAGTCTAAACTTGCGCAGATTTTCTCTGCAAGGTATCTCGTGCTTGTACCCGAGAAGACCAGAAAAGAGTTTTTTTGACTCATTTTACCGAAGGTTTGTATATGTTATTATTGTTTTATCGCGATGGCTTATTTTACAGCATTTCTCAGTTTCTCGAAATGTGCTATGAGGTCTTTGAAGTCTGTCTGGTTGTGTATGTCGAACCTGCACCATAGATCGCCGCATACCACAACGCCGCCAAATCCGAGGCTTTTAGCTGTTTTTATGTTTTCAAGGCACATGCCGCCGAGTGCGTAAACGTGTTTGTCGATAAGTCCCTTGTCGGCAGCCTGCTCAAGCTGATTCTTGTTGAACGACTGTTTTTCGTTGCTGAATTCTATGCAGTCGAAGATGTTTTTCAGAAAAACGTATTTCGACTTCTTTTTCATATCTTTAAGTGTTGACAGGTCTGTGCATGTCCTGCTGTATTTACCCTTATAGCCGTTGGGAATGTCGGCCTCTGGAGAGTCGATATGGATACCTGCCAAGTCGTACTCGCTTTTCAGGTAAAAATGGTCGTGAACAGTTATTTTCCTGTAATAGTCTTCAGGAATGAGAGACAATAGCCGCTCTGAATAAATAGGGGCTGAGTCCGGTTTGAAGAGGTGAAGGTTGTCCAATCCCTCGTCAAAGAGAGTAGTCAAAATTTTGTCTTCCTCCACAAAGAATGTGGACTTAGTCATTATTATGAGCTTCATCGTTTGTCTTGTTTTCAAATGCAAATGTAACATTTTTATTGCAATTAAACAATTATTACGGAAATAAAAAGCTATCTTTGCACAAAATTATTGATATATGGAAATAAATACAGGAAGTTTTAACGATATACATACTCCAATGTACATTTTGGAGGAAGATTTGCTGCGCCGCAATCTATCACTCATAAAATCGGTGGCTGATGCGGCAGGTGTTGAGATTATTCTTGCTTTCAAGGCATACGCCCTTTGGAAAACATTCTCCATTTTCCGTGAATATATATCGTCAACTACAGCCAGCTCTCTGTACGAGGCCCGTCTTGGAGCAGAATTGTTCGGGGCGCCTACTCATACCTATTCGCCGGCGTATCTTGACAGCGAGATTGTCGGCATAGCCCGTTGTTCAAGCCATCTTACGTTCAACTCTCTTTCACAGTATGCCAGACTTCATGAGCTGGCACTTAGCGCAAATCCGTCGCTTTCTTTGGGCGTAAGGGTAAATCCTGAATATAGTGAGGTTGGAACCGACTTATACAATCCCTGTGCGCCTGGTACCCGGTTTGGAATAACAGCCGACAAGCTGCCTCCCAAGTTGTTTTCGGATATTGAGGGGTTCCATTGTCATTGTCATTGCGAGAGTGGGGCAGATGTTTTTGAGCGTACGCTTGTGCATATAGAAGAGAAGTTTTCTAAGTGGTTCCCGCAGCTGAAATGGATAAACTTTGGAGGGGGACACCTGATGACACGTGCCGGTTATGATGTTCCACACCTTATTAATATACTAAAGGGGTTCCGCAGCCGTTACCCTAATCTGAAGGTTGTTCTTGAGCCAGGCAGTGCCTTTGGATGGCAGACGGGGCCTTTGGTGTCGCAGGTTGTTGACGTGGTCGAGGATCACGGAATACGTACCGCCATACTGAATGTCAGCTTTACTTGCCACATGCCCGATTGTCTTGAGATGCCTTATATGCCAGCTGTGCGTGGTGCTCGTGTGCTTGAAGATGGCGGGCAGGCTAAGTCACCGCATGTTTATAGACTTGGTGGCAACTCTTGTCTGAGTGGCGATTTTATGGGGCTTTGGGAGTTCGGCCATGAACTTAGTGTTGGTGAAAATGTTATTTTTGAGGATATGCTGCACTATACGACTGTAAAGACAAATATGTTCAATGGTGTGAGCCATCCTTCAATATCTTTGCTTCATAGCGACGGAACACTTGAGAAAATGCGTGAATTTACCTTTGAAGACTATAAAAACCGGATGAATTAAAGAAAAAACGCAATTTTTTGAAAAAAAAGTGCCGAAAAGTTTGCAGGTTCGGAAAAAAGCCGTACCTTTGCACCGCATTAAGAGAAATGCTCCTTACAAAACTTATAAAGTGAGGGTGAATGCGGAAATAGCTCAGTTGGTAGAGCACAACCTTGCCAAGGTTGGGGTCGCGGGT
>CABSIA010000132.1 GCA_902477645.1 uncultured Prevotella sp.
CACGCATTTTGAGGAGAACGAGCTATTTGACCTCAGACGGTCGTTGCAGACAATAAACGACATTGTGAGATTTCTGAAGAGGGCCGAGGACTGTGGAGAAGGGCAAGAGCCGAAACCTTTGTACCCGGCACTTTATGCCCTGACAATGGAGGTTGCTGTATATCCGCAACTCGTTAGGGCCATAGACCAGATTTTGGATAAATTCGGACACATAAAGGACAATGCATCGCCCGAGTTGCTCACAATAAGGCGTGAGCTGGCAAAGGCGGCAAACAGCGTCTCGAAAACTCTTTACGGAATTTTGCGCTCGGCACAAAGTGAGGGACTTGTAGACAAGGACGTTACGCCGACATTGCGCGACGGCCGGCTCGTAATTCCTGTAGCGCCTGGGCTGAAGAGGCGTATAGGCGGAATAGTTCACGATGAGAGCGCAACTGGAAAAACGGTTTTCATAGAGCCTGCGGAGGTTGTTGAGGCTAACAACAGAATCAGGGAATTGGAGAGCGAGGAAAGGCACGAGGTGATTAGAATTTTGACGGCCTTCACAAATCAGGTCCGTCCCCACGCTGCCGATATCCTCGATTCGTATTCCTTCCTCGCAACCGTAGATTTTATAAGGGCGAAAAGCGAATTGGCACGTCTGGCCGGAGCCATTGAGCCAGAAGTTGTTGGCAAACCCCATATAGACTGGATTCAGTCGCGCCACCCGTTGTTGCAGCTGTCGTTGGCAAAGCAGGGTAAACAGGTTGTGCCGCTCGACATTTTTCTGGATGCAGAGAAACGCATGTTGATTATCTCAGGACCAAATGCCGGCGGAAAATCTGTATGCCTGAAAACTGTCGGACTATTGCAGTATATGGTGCAGTGCGGACTCAGCATTCCTGTCGGTGACAGGTCCACGGTTGGCGTTTTCAAGGACATAATGATTGATATTGGCGACGAGCAAAGTCTGGAAAACGACCTGTCGACATATTCGAGCCATCTGCTCAACATGAAAAACATGATGAGACAGGCAAACCCTGCGGCTCTCATTCTGATAGACGAGTTTGGTACGGGTACGGAGCCACAGATTGGCGGAGCCATTGCAGAGGCCGTACTCGGGCAGTTCTGCGCAAAAGGTGCATGGGGAGTTATAACTACGCACTATCAAAATCTTAAACATTTCGCCGACTCTCACGAAGGTGTTGTGAACGGAGCCATGCTTTATGACCGGCACGAGATGAAGGCTCTTTTCCAGCTTGCCATTGGCAGGCCGGGAAGCTCGTTTGCCATAGAGA
Organism: uncultured Prevotella sp.; assembly: GCA_902477645.1. Classification (GTDB taxonomy): domain Bacteria; phylum Bacteroidota; class Bacteroidia; order Bacteroidales; family Bacteroidaceae; genus Prevotella. The sequence continues at coordinate 1,278 of CABSIA010000132.1, forward strand.
TTGCACGAAAGACGGGACTGCCCGAGGAGGTGATAAAAATGGCTTCGGATATAGTCGGCAGCGACTACATTCAGAGCGATAAATATTTGCAGGATATTGTGCGCGACAAACGATATTGGGAGGCAAAACGGCAGGCTGTTCACCAAAGGGAGAAAGAGCTTGAGAGACAAATTGCAAAATACGAGGCTGACGTGGCGGAGCTGGCTAAAAAACGGAAGGAAATTCTGACAAAGGCAAAAACAGATGCGGAGGAGCTTCTGAAAGAGAGCAACCGGCGCATAGAAAACGCCATACGTGAGATAAGGGAACAGCAGGCAGAGAAGGAAGAGACGAAGAAAATCAGGGAGGAGCTGAACGGGTTTAGAGCTGATGTGGCAGAAATAGACACGATGGCTATGGATGATAAGATAGCCCGAAAAATGGAACAAATCAAGTTGCGGAAAGAACGTCACGCCAAGCACAAGAGTGAGAAAGAGGAAAAGCAGAAAAAAGCTGCGGAGAGCCTGAGGCAGGCTGCGCTGAAAGAGGAGAAAAAAGCAGGAAAGGCAAAACTCGAGGTCGGCGATACTGTTAGGATAAAGGGTATGAAGACTATTGGTGTCATTGAGGCTGTTGACGCAAAAATGGCGACTGTGATTTTCGGCGACATGCGCACCAAGATGAAGACCGAACGCCTTGAATATGCAGAACAGAAAGAGAAGCAGGAGGATTTGGCCACAAAACTTCAGGCTTATTCTGTGAGCAAGACGACTCGGGAAACCATAGACAGCCATAAATCTACGTTCAGGCAAGACCTTGATGTGAGAGGCATGCGTGGCGACGAGGCACTGACGGCTGTCCAGTATTTCATCGACGATGCCATTCTTGTTGGCATGCAGCGTGTCAGAATTCTGCACGGCAAGGGCAACGGCATTCTGCGCCAGCTCATACGCCAGTATCTTGGCTCGGTGCCAAATGTAATCCATTATGCCGACGAGCATGTGCAGTTTGGCGGTGCGGGAATTACCGTAGTGGATTTGTAAAATTCTGAAAATTAAGATATTATGACAAAAGGATATGTACACAGTATAGAGACTTTCGGCTCGGTAGACGGACCTGGAGTAAGATTTATTATCTTTATGCAAGGGTGCCCGATGAGGTGCCAGTATTGCCACAATCCCGATTCGTGGCAGACAAGGGCAGGGCAGGAGATGACGGCTGACGAGCTTTTGGAGAAGGCCATGCGCTACAAATCGTATTGGGGCGAGAATGGCGGAATTACCGTCAGCGGAGGTGAGGCGCTCATGCAGATGGACTTTCTGATGGAATTGTTCTCAAAAGCCCATGAGATTGGAATAAACACCTGTCTCGACACCTCGGCACAGCCTTTTAAACGGGAACAGCCGTGGTTCGGAAAATTTGCGGAGCTGATGGCTGTCACAGATACCGTACTGCTCGACATCAAACACATTGATAATGAGGAGCACCGCAAACTGACACGTTTCGGAAATGAGAACATTCTCGATTGTGCGCGTTATTTGGCAGAAATCAATAAGCCCGTATGGATTCGCCATGTCCTTGTACCGGGCATCACCGATAATGACGAATATCTGCAGCGGCTTGCCGGCTTCCTGAAACCCATGGGAAACATAGAGCGCATAGATGTGCTGCCATATCATACATTGGGCGTGTTTAAATACGAAAAACTCGGTATTCCGTATCCGCTTGACGGTGTTTCCGCACCAACTCTTGAGCGTGTGGAAAATGCAAGAAGAATATTGGACATGGGATAGAAAACTGGAAAAAAGGAACAATCTGTATATGCTCTTTGCTTAACGAAACAAAAACAAAATTAAAACAAAGAAAAATATATACTATGATATGTTTTTTATCGTTATATTTGCAGTATCAATAACTAAAAATCAGGAGGAAATTATGAGGATAATTAATGATATTGCAGCGTATATAAAGAGCGTTACAGATTTGATATGGAATTTCATCCTTAACAGAGACTCGTATCCGGAAAATGCGCAGCTTGCCGTATTGCCAGAATTAATGGAGACCGTAATTGATAATCCTGCTGAATGCAAGGGATGTGATTTCTATGATATCAAGATGCTCATGTCGGTTGATGCCAACGGTAATCTCTCGCCTAATGAGCGTGCTATCAGAAATATGGCAAACAGATATTTCTGACGGATGTTTAAGATGCGGCTTATTGCATTGTCTATAGAAGCCTGTAAACTTTTCCTTGCTGTATTTTCGTGGATGAAATTGTTTTGTAAACAGGCTTATAATACTAAAAACCGGCTCGGAATTTTCTCTGAGCCGGCTTTTTAATTCTATTAAATTTGATTTTTTTATTCAGTAACTGTTACCTGGCGGGACTTTGTCTCCATAACGGTCTTCTCAGCCTTTCCGTCTACGATTACGCAACGGTTCTTGTCGTTCTCGGCGAATGGCTGAACGGTGTCGCCCTTAGAATCGGTGACGATGCGGTTGGCATCAAGATTGTACTTCTTGACAAGGTCGCTCTTGAAAGCATCGGCACGCTTCTGGGCGTATTTCTTGTTGATTGTCGGATTTCCCGTACCCTTGTCGGCATATCCAACGACTGTTACATTAGCCTCGGGATATGTCTTGAGGAAGTCGGCGATGCGGTCCATCTGTGCATTCTTAGCCTGAGCGTCAGACTCGCGGATGTTGTAGAACTTTTCCTCGTGGAGTGTTACAGGAACCTTCTTGTAGATGGTGTCAACAACTGTGATAATCTTTGGCTCTGGTTTTGGCTCTGGGGCTACAACAGGTGCAGGCTCCTCAACTACTGCAGGAGCAGGCTTCTTGTATTTGTGGCCGAAGCGGAAACTGATACCCAACATTGCGCTGAGCTGCCAGTCGTCAGCATCGTTCATCTTTGAGTTGAAACGGTCGTCAAGGCTGTTTGCGTTGATTTCGAGCGAAACGCCTACAGGCTTTGTCACGTTGGTTTCCAGACGCAGACCGGCGCGTATGTTATGGCTCAGACGGTTGTTGTCCCATACCAAAGGCATGTTGAGACCGGGATTAGCGGCAGCCATGGCGTTTGCCTCGTCGTTGTTCCAAGAGTTTGTCAAGCCTATACCTCCGAGCAGGATTACGTTAAGAGGGTGTGAGCCAGTCTTGGTTTTGCTGAAAAGATTTGTGAGGTTTACAAGCAGGTCGAGATCTGTCGTGATGTAATTCCACTTGTAGTAGCCAAGATCGTTGAAACCGCTTTTAGCCTGCCAGCCATTTACGTGGAGGCGGGCACCTACAGAAGGTGTGAAATAACGTCCGATAGAGAAAGCTCCTACCGGGGTAATCAATTTGTCCATTTTCGCATCAGTAAGTGTTGTTTGTACGCCACCCTGCGCTTCGATGAAGTTGTAAGATTTCAGCTCGCCCTTGTCATCTTGTGCATACGCTGCGCAAGTAAAAAGCATTGCTGCCGAAGCAATAAGTAATTTTGTGTACTTCATAATTATTCTTAGGTTTATTGATGATATTTCCTTTTTTTTGCAAAAGTAATTGAAAAGATTGAAAAAACCAAACTAAAGTGAGTTTTTTTATAGTTTATATTCTTGATATGCTGACAGTTGGCGCTTTTGGCGGTTAGTCAATTACTGTCAGCACGTTTCCGTCAACCCTGAAATGGATGTCGTGGTTGCCAAATGACATGCCGTATATCTTGTCTGCCGATTCGTGGTAATGGGGTCTCGGGTCAAGGGCCAGTGCCTTGCGCAGAGTCTCAAGTTCCGCTGCTGTATATTTGTTTGAATAGCCGTCGGGAAAGTTGACTTCCAGCCAGTTTATAGGTGTGGAGTCGACAAAGCCCGAGCGGGCGTTTGGGTGACTGTCGGCGTAGACTATGTAGGGCTTTATGTCGAAGATGGGTGTGTTGTCCATGAGGTCGCCACCCCGTACATGAATTATAGGGCCTTGAGGTGTGCCGTATTCAATGTGGCTTATTTTCACCGACGACAGTCCGATGTTGTTCGGCCTGAATGGTGAGCGTGTGGCAAATACCCCCATACGCTTGTTGCCGCCAAGAAGAGGCGGACGTACCATAAGGCTGGCTGGCTTGTGCCTGTTGGCTGAAAATTCCCACAGCAGCCATATATAGTCGAAATCTTCCAGACCTTTTATCGCATCCTTGTTGCGGTATGCCGGCTCGAAAACAATCTCGCCTTCAAGTTCTTCGACAAGTCCGCTTTGTTTTGGTATGCCGAATTTTGAGGTAAACGGCGAGCGGAAATGAGCTATAGGGTAAATTTCCATGGTTGGTTGTTCTGCTATAGTGCGGAGATATAGTCGTAAAGTTTCTGCAGATAGGCTTTCCCTTTGCTTAGGTTCTCGCCTTTCACGGTTCCCTCGTCAACAGCCGTCTTGCCCGATTTGTTTTCGTATATTATGGTGTTGTTGGCTGTTATCATTCCGAAAAGGTCGTTGACCGTGAAGAAGGCAAAGTGTGGTATGTTGGGGCATAGCAAATCTTTGCTGAATATCATGTCGTTGTGCTCTATGCCTAATTGTCCAAGCAGTGTAGCGGCTATGTCTTGCTGTGAGCCGATAGTTTTTATTTCCTCTGGCGAGGAAACGGCTCCGCCTGTCCAAATCATAGGAATGTGGTAGTGCCCTAAATCATGATTGTCGATGCCTCTGGGCCAACATCCCTGATGGTCGGGGACTATAATAACGAGGCTGTTTTCCCATTTGCCGCCGCGCCTCAGATTGGAGACGAATTTGCCCACACAATCGTCCGTATAGGCGAAAGCGTTAAGGCGCTCGTCGGCAAGTCTTTTGTATGGTACGTCGAAAGGCTCATGGGAGCTTGAGGTCTGCAGCACACGAAAAACTGGCTGCTTTGTTTTTTCTGTTTTTATATCGCTCCAAAGCCTGTTGAACACTTTGTCGTCAGGAGCTCCCCATTTGCTCAGACGGTCTTTGATGGGGAAGTCTACATCGGAGACGATATCTTTGAAACCTTGCCCGACAAGGTATGAGCGCATGTTTGTGAAATCGGCATCGCCGCCGTAATAATATTTCAGCTTGTAGCCGTTGTCTGTCAGGTGTTTGGCTATAGACGGAAGGCTGGCGGTCTTCTTAGGATATTTCATTATGCTCATAGTCGGCTGTGCGGGGAAACCGCCCAATATGGCTACCAGTCCGCGGTCTGTTCTGAATGAGTTGGCATAGAAATTTGTGAAGAACAAGCCCTCTGCCGAGAGTCTCTTTAGATTTGGCACGGCATCGGTTTCCCATAGCTTCATTGAAAAACTCTCCAATATAACGAGGTATATGTCTGGACGTTTTGTGTTTAGCTTTATTTCGGCTCCCTCTGAGCTTGTATTTGTCAGCGTTGCAAATATAGAGTTGGCCTCGCTGTCGCTCATAAAACGGTATTGGCTTGCAAAATCTTCCTGATGCGAGACAGACTCAATAAAACTGAACAGCGGATTTACGGCAGCATGGTTCAGCAGGGCGGTGTCTGAGAAATATGCCCTTCCCGTATTTGCCGTAGATACCGTTATCCCGCCCCGTATCGGTATTATTAGCAGTGCTGTAAGCAATACCATTACGGTTGTCGGGACAATGCGGTTGCCCTTTGGCTTGTTGGCGTTAAATCCGCTATGTTTGTAGGATATCAGCAGCCAATAGAATGTCAGGAAAATGAGTGTGGCAAACAGTAGTATGGTGATAAATCCCGCCGCAGCCATCCATATCGTCATGCTTGCCATGGCATCGGCTGGTGATGACAGAAAATAGAACAGTGGGGTAGAGTCTAATGGAAATCCCCAGTAGCCGTAAAGCCCAATGTTGACAGCAAAGGCTGTGGAGACAATAATGCTGGCTATGGCCTGGTAAGTCAGGATGGCCGGTTTGAGTTTCTTCGGCTTTATCCACAAACTTACTATTAACATTAAAGCTGTTATGCTGGACAAATAACCCGATAAAGAGCAGTCAAGGCTCAGCCCATGGTATATAACATCGAAAATATCTGATACAGATAATGTGCCAGACAATTTGTCATGGTAAAAAATCATGAATAGTGGCTTTTGTACGGCAAAAACCACTATCCATAATGCAAATGTCTCAATGAGAGTAAATATGCGTCTGCCCATTTGTTTGTGTATCAAAGCAGTACGGTCTCCTCGCCTTTCTGGGCCTCAAAGAATGGAGGCTCATCGCGCAATGAGATATTGTCGTATATAAAATCTGCAACAACGGTGTTCTCCTCGTTGGGAACCACAAGTCCCATCTTCCCGTCTTTCTGTGCTATCACAGGCAGGGTTGTCAAATCGTCCACGTATACGTAAGGTGTTCGCAGAAAATCATAAACAGGCTGAAGAAGTATGTTGCCGTCTGCATCTTTCATTCCGTATTTGCCATTCTCCTCAAAAACTTCGTGGAAGCGGATGTACTTTTCTTTCATACGGTTCAGATAGTAAACCATGCGGCGCTTGTCGTTTGCCATTTCCAAAAAATATGCGAATGTGTCGCAATAGTTTGCCATGGCCCGTGTCAGCACGATTTTCCAGTCTAAACCGCTTATGGCTTTGCGGTTCAAGTCGATGTAAAGAGCAATGGCGTGCTCCTTTTCTTTGACAGTCAGACTTTTCAGTCTCTCTTCAAAGAGGAGCATTGTTGTCTTGCTGCCCGACATGCCTTTTATATAGCGGTGAATCTGACGCCCAATCTCGTCGCAGATGAATTTGTCTATCTGACGCTCTTCTATGGGGTCAATCCAAATCTCTTCCTTTCTGTTGTCTTCGTTGTTTGCCATAAATAGTCAAGATTATGAGTTTGTAACACTTTTGTAATCTTTTGGGCAAAATTACAAAATTAAATCTATAACTCCAAATATTGTCCGCTTTTTCCGTATGTTTTTTCTGAACAATAATTGCCTTAAAGTATCTTATGCCCATTTTATACATAACAAACCGCAAATTGTTAACCGCTGTTAAATTTGTAATTTTCTTCCGTAAAGATTTGTTAGTTCCAAAAAATAGTCTTACCTTTGCACTCGCTTTAAGACCAAAGCCTGTTTCTAAACAGATGGAGAGATGGTAGAGTGGTCGATTACAACGGTCTTGAAAACCGTCGTGCTGAGAGGCACCGGGGGTTCGAATCCCTCTCTCTCCGCCAAATTTGGAAAGAACTCGCTGAATTTCAGCGAGTTCTTTTTATATTGTCTCAAATAGTCCCCAAAAATCGGGAAATCCAGGGTCAGCGGATTTTCCCGGTGGGCGGAGGAGATGTCGGAATATAGTGTTATCTTTGCAAAATGAAACCAGACCAACTGCTAAGAGCAATCCTACCCGAAGTTCTGATAGACAACTTCGGGGTCAGCGGATTTTCCCGGTGGGCGGAGGAGATGTCGGAATATAGTGTTATCTT
>CABSIA010000133.1 GCA_902477645.1 uncultured Prevotella sp.
CCCTATTTGTTACAACAAATTAGCTATAGTGTCTTCCGAAAGTCCTGTATATTTAGCGATTTTCTCTGTTGGCTCACCTTCTGCAAGCATCATACGTGCTATTTCTGTTTTTTGGAGATTCATTCCTTCTTCACGGCCTTCCGCTCTGCCTTCCGCTCTGCCTTCTGCTCTGCCTTCTGCTCTGCCTTCCGCTCTGCCTTCCGCTCTGCCTTCTGCCCGCTCTGTGTTGATATTGTCTTTTAAGATTACGATATTGTCAAGATGGCGGTAATAGGCTTTTAGCTCATCCTTCGACATACGGTCAAGTATGAGCTGTTGGCGCGCCTCGTCAAGTCCTGGCGCATTGGTCGTGTCAGAAATTTCACCCGTATTCAGATAATAGAGCCACTCCTCGAGAGGTGTGGTGGCAAGCTTGTTGAAGTCGTTTACACGAAGTATATAATACTCGGGGAAAAGATCCTTCACCTCCTCTGCCTTGAAACGCTCCATTTGGAACGGGCTTAGATTAAGGATGTCGCCATTGTGTATGCCCCGGAATTCCGTTGTGCCGTGATACACATAATCTGTGCCGCTTCCAAGGCTGAAATATACAATGTTTATGCTATATACCTTACGCACATTCTCGTAGCTCTCCCCCCGGTGTATATATTCTGTCACAAGTTTTGACGTGCCGAATAGCATGCGCTGGAAGTAAGCAAACTCATTGTTGTTCTGTACCTCGACAAGGATCAGCTCGCCTTTTGAGTTCTCTGCAAGCATGTCAACCCTGTTGTATTTGTCGTATTCGTCCTCCTGGTTGCTCTCACTCTCAAGCATGCGTACAATCTTTATCTTCTCATCGAGGAGAGTTGTGAGAAGACCTTCAAGAACTCCAAAGTTAGCCTTATTGCGAAGCATACGCTTCATAGCCCAGTCAAATCGTATATAGTTTGCCATAATCTTTATTTTGGGGTGCTAAGATAGCAAAATAAAATTATCCAAACAAATAAATCTGTTTTTTTTGAGATAGACAGTGGAAAAACATCTATTTCCTATCCTGCCAGGCGTGGTGCGGTCACTAAACAGGTGCGGCGGCTGAGGATAAGTGGGCTTCGTCTCGCCGTCAGGACATCGCCTAATGATAAATTAATTCAGATTCCCTATTTGTTACAACAAATTAGCTATAGTGTCTTCCGAAAGTCCTGTATATTTAGCGATTTTCTCTGTTGGCTCACCTTCTGCAAGCATCATACGTGCTATTTCTGTTTTTTGGAGATTCATTCCTTCTTCACGGCCTTCCGCTCTGCCTTCCGCTCTGCCTTCTGCTCTGCCTTCTGCTCTGCCTTCCGCTCTGCCTTCCGCTCTGCCTTCTGCCCGCTCTGTGTTGATATTGTCTTTTAAGATTACGATATTGTCAAGATGGCGGTAATAGGCTTTTAGCTCATCCTTCGACATACGGTCAAGTATGAGCTGTTGGCGCGCCTCGTCAAGTCCTGGCGCATTGGTCGTGTCAGAAATTTCACCCGTATTCAGATAATAGAGCCACTCCTCGAGAGGTGTGGTGGCAAGCTTGTTGAAGTCGTTTACACGAAGTATATAATACTCGGGGAAAAGATCCTTCACCTCCTCTGCCTTGAAACGCTCCATTTGGAACGGGCTTAGATTAAGGATGTCGCCATTGTGTATGCCCCGGAATTCCGTTGTGCCGTGATACACATAATCTGTGCCGCTTCCAAGGCTGAAATATACAATGTTTATGCTATATACCTTACGCACATTCTCGTAGCTCTCCCCCCGGTGTATATATTCTGTCACAAGTTTTGACGTGCCGAATAGCATGCGCTGGAAGTAAGCAAACTCATTGTTGTTCTGTACCTCGACAAGGATCAGCTCGCCTTTTGAGTTCTCTGCAAGCATGTCAACCCTGTTGTATTTGTCGTATTCGTCCTCCTGGTTGCTCTCACTCTCAAGCATGCGTACAATCTTTATCTTCTCATCGAGGAGAGTTGTGAGAAGACCTTCAAGAACTCCAAAGTTAGCCTTATTGCGAAGCATACGCTTCATAGCCCAGTCAAATCGTATATAGTTTGCCATAATCTTTATTTTGGGGTGCTAAGATAGCAAAATAAAATTATCCAAACAAATAAATCTGTTTTTTTTTGAGATAGACAATGGAAAAACATCCATTTCCTATCCTGCCAAGCGTGGTGCGGTCGCTAAACTGGCTCTGTAGAAAAAGGCAGGTCGGAAAACAGCCCTCCCAGTTACTATGCGGCAGGGAGGCTTTTTAGCCATGTTTTTAATGAATTTCTGGCGGTGTTTTTCCCATAAAAACCCACAGGCAAGACGGAAGTGCCGCCTTGCCTGTGGGTTTATAATGTCGGGATGTTGCCGGTTGTTAATCTTCGTCCCAAACGCTGCTGGGTTTTGAAAATTGGTTGTCGTCGTTGTCCTCGGTAGGTGTTTGGCCATTTACCTTGCCGCTGCCTAATGAGTTTACCATGATGTTCTCACATTCCATGTTCTGAACATTTATTGTTGGATGGATATATTCCTTCTTCATTGTATTCATTGTTTTTTATAAATTTATAATATATGTCAGTGGCAACGGCTGCAAAGAGAGCAACCGTTTGCCGCAAACCATAATTTTTACTTGCGAATCATCTTCTTGCCGTTGACAATCACGATGCCCTTGTAGTTGTTGTTAACACGCATACCTGCGAGGTTGTACATTACATCGTTCTTTGAAGTCTCAGTGCCTACAGACTCAATACCTGATGTACTGTTGTCGAATGCGAAGCCTGTCTTTGCAGATGCTGTCTTGGGAACGGCGAGGTAGGCGAGACCAGACTTTGAGGTAAACTCACCTCCGTTCTCTGCACCCCAATAGAAGCCGAGACCTGTCTTTGTCGAGATGTTGTCGTAAGCGAGCTTGTAGAAATAGTAGTCGCCTGTCATTGTCTCTGACGACGGGTGGAGCATGTTGTCTGCCAATGCGTCCACAGTCTTGCCTGTTACTGTGTAGTAAGGAATTGTTGTATCCTCTTTGTCGAAAGATGCCTTAATGAGTACGCCTGTGTTTGCTGGTACGAAGTAGCCGTTTATCTCATTTCCGTCAATGTTGGCGCTGGCTGTTGCCAAAGTAGTCAGCAACAACTCATCGCCATCAGAGAATGCTGTTTGAGCTTCGGTCATAAATGTCATGTCAGCATCGGTCTCAGGGAAGAATGTTGCGGCTTCATTGCTGAATGTTGCATAGTAATTGTCGCCAGAATTTGCCTTAAGAGTGAGATTCGCAGGTGTGTAAGTCACGGACTCCGTTGCTACAGGTTTGCGATAGAGGTAAATTTTTTGTTGTTCATTTGAATAGCAAGAGAAGAGTTTACTACTTAAATTATATTGTAACTTGTTACGTGTGTTTGTACCATTAAATACTATGATAGCATTGCCTCCTGTTCCAAGCGTAATAGTAGCTTTATCATTATTGTCACTTAAGTTTGGTCTTCCTTTTAATTGATTAGAGCTACTACTTGCTGCATAAAGATAATTTGCACCGTCATAAAGTGTCCATTTGTTTTTTGATCCACCGAGTGTGATAATTGCTATATCAGAGCTTGCATCAGGTTCAGACAAAGTTCCATCAACATTGATAGTTACATTGGTGGCTTTACAGTTGCTTCCACTGACATATTTATTCATGGCTTGAACATCACCTGTTGTTCCACTTGTAATAATCAGTAAATCTCCAGCTTTGAGGTCATTAACGTCCGTAACCAATTCAAAGTTTTTAGCATTCGGGTCTATAACTCTAATTGTGTAAGATGCTTTACCGCTTCTATATTCTTCTGTTTCAGCAGTTGTAGCAGTAACGGTTGCTGAACCTGCGCCATTGATTGTGATATCACCTGTTGTCTCATTGATGTCTAAAGCTCCAGCAGGAGTGCTTACGATTGAATATGTTGCAGTGAGATTGTAAGGATTAATCAATGTTGGTGCAGTAAAAGCTTCACCAATGTTGACGGTATAGCTCGTTTCTGCAAAACTAATTTCAGGGTCAGCCTTTGAGGAACTTGCATCTGCTGCATAAGTTGCCTCCAAATAGTTTACGTAAAGGCGGGAGTTTTTGTCTGTTCCCATACAATAGAATGTTATGGATTGAGCATCAACATTTTCTACTGTATATTTTCCATTAGCACTGATAGGTTCAGACGTAGACAATGTGGTTTCGTCATTTTTTGTATATGATACTGACGTTGCCATACTTGAGCCGATTACAACTGTTTTCAGTGTAAAGCCTTCTGCAGCTGTTATGGTTATAGTTCCTCCATATTGAGCTCCACTCCCTTTTTGGTATATACGTATTTCACCATTATTGATAGCAGGGTTTACCGTTCCACCACCTTTAGCCGTTGTATAACTTATATTTTCATCAAGTGAGCCAGAGACAGCTGTGAAAGTAGACATTGATACAGTTGTCGCATCTTGCGCCCACGCTGTTGTTACCATAGCCACCATTAAGAATAGCAGCGATAGCGTTCTTTTTAAATAAGAAGTAAATTTAGTCATGATACATAAATTTTATTAATTGTTTATAATGTTATACCTTTGTTATTTTATACAGTATTTCTAAAGTAAAGTTTATTCTTTAATGTAAAAATAGCGCAAACGGGGGCAATTCAAATTTGTTTTAAAATTGCCGAGTGCGACCTATCTTGTGCAAAGGTATTACTTATATTTGGATTTGTAGCAAAAAATTATGAATAATTTACCTAATTGTGTTATTTTCACTGTTGATTTTCTTCTGAGCCATTAAATCCGCCAACAGTTATGGAGCTGATAAGCATGTAGGTCCGTTAATGTAATTCGCCCACGGATGACTTCAATCCGTGGGACTAAATCCGAATTTGAATATCTGCTGTCTCTCTGCTTTTCAGTCAAACATCACCCCCGGGTTCATCAGGCTTGGGCTTCGCCATTCTATTCCAAATTCCCGGAGGGCTGCGCTGCGCTCTTGCCAGAAAGCGAAGCACCATCCCATACCGCGCGGCAGTCCGGCAAGCCGTCGGTATGCCTTGCGGTCGGCCTCGTCTATCACCTCTTCCCATCGTGACGTCCATTCTATGGGGTCTTTTTTCAGATGTCCCGTTTGCGGTATTTCTTTAAATTGTCCCTTGGCTGCCAGAGTTATGCATTTCGTAAGGAATTCTATCTCGTTTTCGGTCTCGGTGATTTCTCCGGCTGTCTGCTTGCGTATGTCGGCAGGCGTTTCGGAATTTGTGGCGATATTGCGCAGCGTGCAGAGTTGTATATTCAGCAGCTGGCGGTTGAGGCGCGGATGGCAGGAGATGAGATCAAGCATGCGGCTGTTTGTGCCATAGAGCGTGTCGGCAAGGCTGATATTGTCTTTTAGCCTCTCTGCCATCTCTACGTATTTTTTTATCAGTGCGGTAACTTTCCATGGGCAGTCACGCTCTTGCGCGAACAGCTCTGCCTTTTCCGTCAGCTCCTCGCAGAGCCTTATTTCCTCGTCCTCGCCCAGGTTGCCGATTTGTATGTCGTCAGTAACATCGTCGTCAGTAACGTCCTCTGTCTGAGGGTATTTTTGCTCATACTCTGGCAGGTATATTTTCTCTATTGCCAGCGCATGGTCTGTGAGGTACCCGTTTTTATATCCCTCTATCACGCGGTCGAGAGTGTCGCAGCCGAAGAGCATGCTCCTGTAGGCGCACTCGTAGCCAAATTCCTCGCCATAGTGTTCAGGGGCGGTTTTGTCGGCGAGAATCATGTTTGCCATTTGCCGGAAACAGCTGCCATCGAACATTGTTGCGCCGCGGGCATAAAACGAGAACGCCTCGGCGTAGTCTTGCTTGAAACCGTATTTGCCTTCTTCGTAGATGTAGCCAAAAAAATAGGCGGCAGTGGACTCTCCCAACTGCAGGGCAACGGTCAGCGTGTCGTTGACAATTTCCGTAACTTGATTTTTGCGCTCTTCGTCCAATGCGCTAAAAATGTCGTCGTCCAGCACGTACATATATTGCAGATATCCCCGTGGATCGCCTGCATTCTGAGCCTTTTCCATGAGTTCTTCAAAGCGGTCGCCGTCTGCGATGTTTAAGTTGCTGTCCAGACATGTGAGCTGTGCCAAATCGTAGTATGCTGTGCCCTGGTACATTCCGGCGGCTTTTTCGTAGCATCTTATGGCCTCGTCCCGGTTGCCCGACGCAAATTCGCCGTCGCCAAGCAGCGAGTAGAGGCAGCCGATATTTGGCTCATCGCACTCAGTGTGGGCTGTTGTGTCAATGCTTGCCCTTATCATGTCGCATGCGAGGCGTGGGGCTTCTTCGGTGCCGTTGTTTCCGTATATAATGTCTTTCAACCTCATTTGGATTGCTTTTACGCTGTGGGCATTGGTTGCGTTTTCGAGCATCGTGCGATAGGTCTTTAGGTCTTTCTCGCCAAATGCGCCCGAGCCGTATAGCCATGCGAGGCATGCCCCAGCGTCGGCAATGCCGTTTTCCATGGCTGACGTGTAGTATTTTTGGCAATAGCAGAGCGACTCCTCGCCGAGATGCAGAAAATCGTGCAGACGCGCGAAGGCGCACTGCATATAAGGATTGCCTTCGTCGGCGAGTTTCTTTATCTTGTCGATATCGTCTTGCAGATGTACAATCTGCCACTTAGCCATTACTATGCTCAGAAACAGTTTTTGGCTGTCGGTGTCGGTCATGACATTTTCGGCTGCTGCCCAAAATGCCTCCTCATATTTGTATTCTCTGAGAAGTGAAAGGATTTTTTGTATCATATTTTAGAGGTTGTGGGATTGTGAGTTTTTGAGGTCTGCAGGGCCGTTCATGTAACGGCCGTAATTTTACGGTTATGCGGTTGTGCCGCTACTGACAACAACCATGTAGAAAGCAGAGTCTGCCCATGCGTTCATGAATTGCAGCAGCGGATATTTGTCGGTCTGCTGTGGCGTGGCCGAGTCGGTTATGGTGATGCTCTCTTCGTCTAAAGTCTCGACCAGTACGGCATGGTTGGGGTATTCTCCATTCTCCGTGTCATATTTTATGGCCTCGCTTATAGAGCATGTCAGCTCGTTGTTGTCGAGTGCCACTATTACTGTGTTGCCGGTCTCCAAGGCGCTTTTTATGTCGTTTATCGAACACCCGTAACGCTGCGTCACTCTCATTCCGCATTCGTCTGCCAGTCTGCCTATGTTGTGCAGTGCTGTACCGTGTTCTTTGAGCCATCCTTTCTTAGCTGAGATATTCTGCAATTCCTCGTCAGAAATGTTGCGTCCCGTCCTTCTTATTGCAATGCCCTCACACCGTATGGCACACAGGTTGTCTACAATGTTGTCGGCAGCCAAGGCAGTAACGGGAAGAGTCTGGACAGGTTGAATTTTATGGCAAATCTCTTCGGTTTCCTCATATAGTGTGTTGAGATTGTACTCGAAGTCGTTTATAGAGAGCGTCCTCAGCTCCGTATCGGGCACTATGTCGTAGTCCTTGTCCATCATCATCATTACAGATTCCAGCTCTTTAGGATTCTGCGATAGATATTTTCTGACTGCGAGTCTCTCTTCTGCGTTTACGTTGCCTTCGGCATACGCTGCCAACAGCTCGTCGGTTATAATTATATCGTGTGCCATTTACTGTAGTTTTTTGATGATTAAAGCCAGGTTGTTTTTCGCCCTTTTTGCGGTCACGTCGATGTATGCCGCGTCGGGCACAACAATCTGTCTCTTATTGTTGTATTTTACAACGCCATGTCTTTCCCAGCTTTTTTGCAGCAAAATGGCGATTTCCCTGCTGCTGTATCCCTGCAGCCGTTTCAGTATGACGAATTTCTGTTCTGGAATATCGAGCAGTCCGATAGCCTCCATCAGCAGAACATTCCGTTCTCTGACGGTGTATTCCTCAATACCCCTGTCGGGCAGTTGTATTGGTGTTTCTTGTTTCTCCATACTATCTATAGAGAGTATTTTTTTGCTGTTTCCTGTCAGCAGGGGCTTGATTTCTGCAAATCTGCGGCTTGCTATACGTCCCAGCCATGCTGCCAGACCGCTTCGCCATTCGAAATTCCGCAATTTGTCCCAGTCGCCATTTTCTCCTTTCAGATACATATACAGGTCGCTTTGACAGTCGCCATACCATGCGGCGTTGTTGTCAAACACTTTTAGGCAGATTTTGCGCAAAAGAGGCGAGTATCTGTTATAAATAATGAAAGCTGCGGCAACCTCATCGTATGGGCGTGTTATTATTCGTCCTACGATTTCTCTGTCGCAAAGCCGGATATATTGGTTCGGAAATCTTTGTTCCATCAGGTGCTTTTGGTGTTTGTCAATTCAAAAAATGCAAATTTAGTCAAAAAGCTTTGAAAAGCAAATAAATTGCAGACAATAAGCATGGACGTTTTTGTGTATTAACATTTTTTAGTTGTAGGAAGTGCTGTTGAATCTGTTTGGAGGATGTTTTATTGCCTAAAAAAACGCAGCCGCTTGCGATGGGCTATGAACCCGCTTGCGATGGCTAATGCAAGCGGTTGCGTTGGCCAATG
>CABSIA010000134.1 GCA_902477645.1 uncultured Prevotella sp.
TCCTCTTTCTGTATGCTGCCTGTGAGCTTGAATTTTTCCATAAGGCGTGTAGACAGCCTGGCCTGCGTTTTCTCGAAGAGCTTCACCATCTCGCCGGCATTTCCAAAATTCTCGTCTTTGGCATCGACTTTAAGAGCTATGCACTTTGTCAGGGACTCTACAGCCTCTGGCTTTAACGTGTAATTTTTCTTTTTAGCTATCGATATAAAAATCTGCTGCAGCTGTTCTGCTGTGTAGTCATCGATGTGCATGCGGTGGGTGAAGCGGCGTGAGAGTCCGGGATTTGTGAGCAGGAACTCGTCCATCTGCTTGCGGTATCCGGCACAGATGACGACAAACTTTCCACGGTCATCCTCCATGCGTTTCATCAGCGTCTCAACAGCCTCTACTCCGGCTTTGTCCTGCGAGCCGCCTCCGCCGGGGCTTGGCGGTGCAAGGGTGTAGGCCTCGTCGATGAAGAGTATGCCGCCCATGGCGCTGTCGCATGCCTTCTGCATAAGCTCTGAGCTCTCGTTGGCGAATTTGCTGACAAGGGTGCTGCGGTCGTGTTCACAGACTTTGTCGGAGGGTAGCATGCCGATGGACTTGAACACCTCGCCAAGCTTGCGGGCTATGGTGGTCTTGCCAGTTCCTGGATTTCCGGTAAGGAGAATGTGGACAGGCGTAAGCTCTGCCGAAGCCACTCCCGCAGCCATGCTCATGCGGTCGAACTGTATCTTGTTGGCCAGTTCACGCACTTGCTTCTTGATGCTGTCCATGCCGATGAAGGCATCAAGCTCGGCAAGCACCTCGTCAATGTTTTTCTCCTTGTCGTCGCCACCAGAGATGTCAACTTTCTTTATTATGCAATCCTGAATGGCTGCCTGTTGAGGAGCTGTCTGTTGCAGGGCGAAAATGCGCTGCGCCTGTTGCTTTTTCGCCTTGTCGAGCACGTTGCGCACGTCACGGGCGTTGCCAAATTTCGCTGTTCGCATAAGGTACATCTTTTTGAAATAGTTGCGGGTCCAAGTCTCGTCTTCGGCATCGAGTCTGAGATTGTCGCCACGCAGCATCATCTGTAAGATGTCGTAGAGTTGCTCGCCTGTGTAGTCGTCGAAATGTATGGTTTCGTTGAAGCGTGAGGCCAATCCAGAGTTGCTCTTCAGGAACTCTCCCATTTCTTTGTCGTAGCCTGCCGCTATGCAGATAAACTCACCACGGCGGTCTTCCATGAGTTTCAAAAGGCAGTCAATGGCCTCCCGGCCGAAGGTGTCGCTGTCGTTTTGAAGCAGGGTATAGGCCTCGTCAATGAAGAGCACACCTCCAATGGCTTTGTTGACTGCAGCCTCCACCATTGGCGCGGTCTGGCCAACGTACGATGCCACAAGCTCTTTTCTCGAGACCTCTACAAGCTGTCCGACCTTGAGAACTCCCATAGATGCCATGATGTCGGCAAATATGCGCGCTATGGTGGTTTTTCCGGTTCCGGGATTTCCGAGAAACAGGAAGTGGTCCTTGCATCTCACCTCGGTGCCTTTGCGCTCGGCCTCCTGCGACATCATGAGTGTAAGGCTCTGGATTTTCTGGCGTATGCTGTCCACACCGATATACTTGTCGAGCTGTTTTATTGCCTCGTTGAAGGTTTTCTCTACATATTCTGTGCCCTCAATCTCGTCGGGCAGTATTATGGGCGGTGTGCCGGAGCCTTTCTCCCCGTGCTTCAGGGCTATGCGCTCGGCAAATTTCTTGGCATAGTATCCGTTGGTGTCGGTATGGTTCTGCCGCTTGTCGTTTCTCACAATGCGCTCCAGTTTCTTGCGGGCATCATCGCTCAGTGCGAGACCGTAGCCGAGCATAAGCCGCCGTGAGCAAATCTCAACGAGTTCCTCGTATGTGTAGCCGTTAAGATGTAGCACAAGGTCGAAGCGGTCGCGGATGTTGGGATTGTTTTTCAGATATCCGTCGAGTACAACAGACCAGCCGCAAAGAATTACTATAGGGTCGCCTTTCCATGTCTGCACGCCGCTGAAGATGCGGTCGAGGGACGTGGTGTTGGTGTCTTTGCCGTTGGGCAGCAGCTTGTGGACGGCATCGATGCAGAGTATGCCGCCTTTTGCCTTGGCGAGGTTGGCGTCGAAATCTTTGGCATTGCGGAATGCGTCGAACTCCTCGCTGTTGGAAATGTAGACTGGAGGATGCTTGGTGATGCCTTTTGTCTCGAAGAGTTTCGGTATTGCCTCTACGAGAATGGTTTTTCCTGTTCCCATCTCTCCGCTGATGATGATGTTTGCTGAGAATGGCTGGCTGACTCCTGTTGTCGCCATACGGCGCTGGTGCTCGTCGTAGCGTGCCATGAGTGTGGCTATCTGTTTCTTCACGCCGTCCATGCCGACTATGGCGGCAAGCGGACCTGCGTTGTCGTTGGCCAAAGCAGTGCCGCACCATTTGCAATAGTGTGCCTCGGCTCTATTGGGCTTGTTACATTTTGGACAGTTCATAGATGTATATATTTTAAGTTTCGGGAAAACCTGTAGGGCTGCTGTGCATAGTGCCCCTATACCCTACTCAAAGTGGAAACCGCCTGAGCCTGATGACGATGATGAGGTGGCTGACTCATGGGGCTTTGAGTTGCCGCTGCCTGCAGGAGCGTCTGTCATCTCCTGGAATTTGAAGCCTCCGCCTCTGTTGTTGCTTGCAGGTTCTGTTTGCTCTTCTGTGCGGGTTTTC
This sequence comes from uncultured Prevotella sp., assembly GCA_902477645.1. Classification (GTDB taxonomy): domain Bacteria; phylum Bacteroidota; class Bacteroidia; order Bacteroidales; family Bacteroidaceae; genus Prevotella. The sequence continues at coordinate 2,707 of CABSIA010000134.1, forward strand.
GTGCTTTGGCGGGTGGTTTCGCTGCCATGTCTCTGGCTTGTCTGGCTGCCGCTGTTGTTGGCAGGCTCTTGACTGCTGGCCTTACTTGCAGTGGATGGGGAGGTGGAGGATTTTGTCTTTGCTCCCGTCTGTATTGGGGTAGAGGTTGATGTTGAGGTTTCCGTTGTGTTTGCGGGGGGTGTTGCATTTTCGTCTTTCTTAAGAGTGAAATCAACAGTCTTGCCGCTTGTCTTATTGCTGTAACGGCATGTCATCTCATTGCTCTCGCCGGCTATGGATATGGAGTACACGCCATCGAGTATGCCGTTGGTATTAACATCCTCGAGAGTCAGCGTGAGCTCAGAATCTTTCGACCATACTCCAGAGAAATTCTCTTTTGCCAATCGCTTGAACTTAACAAACATGGTGCCTTCCACCTTGTTGCCCGTAACGCTGCTGATAAAGAGGGTTGCGGGACGTCCCTGGAACTCACCGTTCCAAGAGCCGACAAGCCTCTTTTCAACGTCTGCCGACGATGTTGCAGCGATTTCGCCAAGTTTTCCGCCATTGAGCAGACCGAGCAGCACGGCAAGCAGTACGCTGGCCACAACTGCCCACGCTGTTTTCTTGCGTGCTGTCTTAATATTAGCAGACAAATAGGCTTCCTCTGTCTGTGTTGCAAGAGCGGCCGTCGGTGTGAAGTTGCCGATGCTTTGCGACGAGCGGTAGGCGAAATGCAACGGTGCCACCACAAGCTCGTCGGTACCAAGTACTGCGGTGTTGTCGCCAAGTTTCACGGCAAACAATGTCGACTTGGCTATCCTCCAGGCATACAGTCCTATTAATCCACCGAGAATATAGCCAGAGTATGGCAATATCCATTTGAGAATGAAATGTAATCCCCAATATACGGCAAGAGCTGTGATAACTCCCCATATAAGCTCGCCAATACATCCGCCGTCGCCATCGGAAATACCAAACCATGCAATGGTGAAGACTACCACCATAATGCCAAAGACTGTGGAATTGAACGGCGTGAGAGGGCTTTCTGTAAACGGCAGTCCCGCAAAGATGAAGTAAAGGGCGAAGAAAGCGAGTGGCAAAAGTGCGAGCACCACCACCAAAATTCTCATAAAGACAACATTGTTACGTAAGCTCTTCACTCTCTTGACACAATTCTCCGTCTTCTCCACTGCGTCATCAAAGCGTTTTACATAATAGTTGCCGCTGTCGATTTTTGCCAGACATCTCAGATATTTCTCTGTCTCAAGCTCGTAGGTGTACTTTGTGCTGAGGTTCAAGTTGGGGTTCTCCTGGAACAACACGGTGAGGAACTCCTTAAGCGTACCGTCTCTAAGCTCTGCCTGTTTGACCGCTGTCGGCAACTTCTCGACATCGGCAATTGTGGTGACGAATTTTCCGTCCTTGGTTTTGTAGGACGGAGTGGCGCCCAGTCCGGCAATACATTTGTATGCGGCTATGAGCTCGTTGTAAGGACCTGGCTTCTTGGTGTTGTCGCTGCTGTTGAGGTTGAAGCAGTACTGAATGTAATTTTTCGATTTTGAAAGCCCCCGCGCATCAAGATAATACTCAAGCTGACGACCTTTCATCAGAGCGAAATCTTCGAAGAAAATATAGTTCTTGCTGTTTTTGCCATAGCTGTGCAACAGCCTGTTGAGACGCTCTGCCAGCTGTTTGGGCGTAAACTGGGCATCCTTAGAGTTGGCGGAGACTATCTTGAAGTTGTAGTCGCAGTTTTTGTTCAGTCTGTAGAGTACGCCCGGCCAGCATTCGGTTTTCCAGTCACTTTTCTTTATAAACGCTTCAACCTCGCCGGCTATCATGGCGTTGCGTGTGTATAGCCATTTTATCAGTCCGCCACTTGTTATTTCCCATTTCGAGTCGTCGCTCAGCTCATTGCCGTAAGCGAGAATGCCGTCTATGGTGTCGGGATAGTAGACTTTTTTATCTTTTGTAGTGATGCGGAACGGCAGCTTGGCATTGAACTCATAGATGAAACGCATAAGGTTGTCTTGGGAATTTTTCTCCATTTGCCTGAAAATGCTGTTTGCCCAATCCTTCTCTTTATTAACTTTGAGGTAAATATAGAACTGATGGTGAGGGTCTTTAAGCTCTTGTTTGTATTTGTCAAAATTGTAGAGCAGCGAGTGTGCTATCTCGGCAAATGTGTTGCATGGCTTGTTGTTGACATCAGTAAACGGCAACTCGTCGTTGAGAGTATATATGGCTGCCGCAAGTCCAGCATCCTTGTCGTTGGGGTACCATTCCTCTGTTATCTCGTCGATAGACATTGCCATTTCTGGGTTGGTAGGCTCAAGCAGTTTCGAGAGTTTTCCGCTATACAGATATTTCTTTGCCAGCTCCTTGTCTTGCATCATGAAACCAGCCAGCTCTTCGAAAGAGTGCGCCACCTGGTTCTTTGTCCCGTTGAAGACAATATTCATCTCTGTTTTAACTGCGGTATCGGTGTCAGGACACAGGTTCTCACCATTTTTCCATCTCATTATCTCGGCAAATCCTGCACGTTCGTCATCATCGTGTCGGAGCAAGGCCTTGATAAGCGACAGGGAATGGCTGCTAAGTCCTGACGGCATAGGTACCTTGCCAGTGTTCTTCATCTTTATGAGCTGTAGCTCCCTCAGACTACCTATAACCTTTTCGAACTCGTCCTTGCCCATCCACATTCGTATGAGCGACATGCCAAGTGAATAGAAGTCGGTCTTTATGGAAACTTCTACAGGTTGTCCGTCTATACACAAGTATATTTCCGGAGACGCATATTTCTTTGTTCTGGCCTGCGACGCCATGCCTTTGCCATTGGCGTCGTGTGGCACAGCAAGTCCGAAGTCGCCGAGCACAAGGTTCTGCCTCTGCTTGTCGACAAAAAGGAAGTTTTCGGGCTTTACGTCGAGATGTAAAAAGCCACGCTGATGGCAGAGGTCTATACAGCATGCCATCTGCATGGCAAGCTTTTTCCATTTCTCCTCGTTGCCCTTTACATCTATCTCAGACAGCATACCGCCCTCACAAAGCTCCATCACCTCATAGTCGCGCTTGTCGTCTGTGTCATCGGGATTAGTCCATACGCCATGCTGATACAGACGCATAAGTCCTGTCAGCCCCTGAGGAATGTTCTGCACTTTGTCAAGAATGGCGTGGTCTGGATGGATATTGCCGAAATACAGTTTCAGCATATACTTTTTCCCCTTGGCCTCTACCTTCACAAGCTGTGCCTCGCCCGATATCTGAGGTAGATATTCTACGGCTTTCATCTTTTTGCCGTCAAGAACAAACTCCTTGACGGCAAAGATTGCTCCCTTACGGTTTTTGTCGTCAATAGCCACGCTTCTTCCCGCCACCGGCCTTGCAGCCTGCGGTTTCTGTTGCCCGCCTGAGCTTGCGCCGCCTTTCAGTGTGCCGCTTCCCTGACGTATTGTTGAGTTTGCGGTTCCAGCGCTGGCACCATTTCCGCCAGGGCGTATCGTGGAGTCTTGGCGTATTGTGGAGCTATTATTTCCACCACCTGTTGAGCCGGGGCGAATGGTTGAGCTATTGCCGCCTCCGCCCGTTGAGCCGGGACGTATCGTTGAGCTGTTGTTGCCTCCGCCCGTTGAGCCGGGACGTATCGTTGAGCTGTTGTTGCCTCCGCCCGTTGAGCCGGGACGGATGGTTGAGCCGTTGTCGCCCCCGCCTGTTGAGCCTGGACGGATTGTTGAGCCATTGTCGTTGTTGCCCGTCGAGCCAGGGCGTATTGTGCTGTCGTTCATTGGTATATTATTTGATTGTTTTTATCTTGTCTCTATAGACTGTTCCGTCACTGTATATGAGTTGTACTTCCACACGCCGCCAAGCTCAGGCCTTGAGCATTCGCTTGGCTGGTTGTGTTCGCAACCGCAGAAATTGCAAATCCACGTCGTAGGTTTCTTCACGAGCCGTTGTCTCGTAACAACCACTTTGTGCGCACAGCAGAAGTTGCGCTGCATCTGTGGAGTTGAGTTAAAATCGGGTTGCATGGCATTCAGCAGTCCCTGCATCTCTCTGAGCTGTTGCTCGTATTGTGCCTTCATGGTGGCAATGTCTACTCCTGCCACCTTTGCTTTCTTGTCAATCTTCGGCTTGGGTTTCTTAGGCTTTGCTGCAGGCTTTGGAGCCGATGTTTGTATGGGAGTTACAGGCGTTGTGCCAAGCATTTGCCTGTAGCGTTCCATGAGCTGACGGTCTTCCTCGCTCATTTCCATAACTGTCTCGAAATCTGCATCATCACCGTCTTCTATGTCGCTGCTATCATCAGAGCCGAAGTCTCCGGTATCCTGCGCCTGCTCGTTATAAGCAGCCATAATCTTTTCTTCCAATTCTGCCATTTCCTCCGCCAGTTGCTGGGCTCTCTGGAAAATGGGGTCGCGCTTTGCCTTCTCTATCTCAGCCATGGCAAGCTCGTCGAGAGGTGCATTGCAACGGCTGCAGAAGCATCGGAAATTCAGAGTTCCGCACTGCGGGCATGTGATGCCCTTACGGGGGTTGCCGCACTCACAACAGAACTGGTCTTCTGGTTCCATCGGTGCTCCGCAAAATGTACAAGTCTCAGGGTGCAGCGGATGCTTGCAATGAGGGCAAAGCTCGTTGCTAAAGTCTACACGTGCGCCGCAATTGGGGCAAGTATAGTTGTTGCCGCCTCCTTCAAAAGCCGATGCCTGTTTTTGTTGCTCCTGTTGCTGTGCCTGCTGCCGGTATTGTTGCTGTTGGTCCATAGGATTATTTTTTTATGAATTATGAGTTACTTTGAATTTCTACTATCAAAACACTCACGTTGTCGTTTCCGCCACCTTCTTTTGCTGCATTTACGAGATTGAGCGAGCATCCGCCTTCGGCCAGAACACGCTCTATAGTATCGTCGTCAGCCATATCATGAAGACCGTCGGAACATATAAGATATTTGTCGCCCTGCATGATGCGGTCTGTGATGTCTGCGACATCGGCAAATATCTCGTCTCCCACACCAAGTGCATTGTAGATGAGGTTTGAGGGCAGTGTCGGGTTGTTTTCTTTCTCACGCAGCGAGTGGTCGGTAGACAACTGCCTGAGCACACCGTCACGGAAACGGTAAATGCGGCTGTCGCCGATGTTTACCCAAAACACACGGTTGTTGCAGAACAGCATACCGACAAGGGTGGTGCCCATATTGTAATATTGCGGCATCTCGTTTCCCTTCTGCTGAATGAGGAAGTGGGCATCGGTAGCCCACGATTTCACGATATCACAGATTGTGGTGCCGTCGGCATCGTCGGGAAGAGTCTCCACCAACGACTGGAAACTCTGCACGGCCAGCTCGCTTGCAAACTCTCCTCCGTTGTGGCCTCCCATGCCGTCAGCCACAACGGCTGCCATCTTTGCTTTTTCGCTCAAGGTAAAAGATGTCAGGAATGCGCTGTCGCGGTAAAACTCACCGTTCAGCAATATCATATCTTCGTTGTTGGTGCGCTTCAGTCCAACATCCGATGTAAGGTCACAGTTTATTATCATAAGGTATTTTTTTAGTGAAGAACTAAGAGTGAAGAACTAAGAGTGAAGAACTAAGAGTGAAGAACTAAGAGTGAAAAATCCAAAAGCCGTATAACTAATGGATTCTTCGTTCTTCACTCTT
>CABSIA010000135.1 GCA_902477645.1 uncultured Prevotella sp.
GAAGTATCAGTCGCCCATACGCCGGTTCTTTATGAGCCAGACGCTCGGCAACAAGCCCTTGAGCGACGACCTCGCCCAAGACACGTTCGTCAAGGCATACACTTGTTTACGGCAGTTTCAGATGCGTTCAAGTTTCCCGACATGGCTGTTCCGCATTGCCTACAATGTGTTTTACGACTATACGAGACATCAACGGCCTGCCGGCGACATAGACAACGGCGAGGCACAAGCCATTACGGGCAGGGAAACTATGTCTGCCGAGAAAATGGATATTTACAATGCGTTGGCATTGCTGAGCGATAGCGAGAGGCTCTGCGTTACGCTGCAACTTATGGAAGGCGAGACTCTCGACAAGATAGCAGAGATTACCAGTATGGCGCAGGGCACCGTAAAGTCGCATCTTTTTAGGGGAAAACAGAAATTGGCAAACTATCTCAGACAAAACGGATATGGAAAATAATGACGACATACTATTGATGAAGTTCTTCGACGGGCAGCGACAGGACATTGCCGATGACGGCTTCTCACAGAAAGTTATGCAGCGCATACCGCAGCAGTCGGCGCGCCCGTACATAATCTGGCAACTGATATGTACGGTTGCTGGAATTGTTGTGTTCTTCCTTGCTGGCGGTATAGACACATTGCGCACGGTATTTGTAAACAGCGTTGTGAACATGGCGGCCTACGTATTGTCTGTCGACCTCAGCGCCATATCTCCGCTGATGATATACGCCATGCTATTCGCCATTTGCTCGTGCTCGGTATGTGCCGTGGTGGTAAATACAAAGTAAACAGGCATTTCCAAGAACGTGTATTTTATTGCGGATGGCTGAATAGCTGCCGCAGAGAACGTGTAAAATCCATATTAAAAAATGGCGGGAGAAAAATACATTATCAAGACGAGACGTTATGACTCACCATGCGGAGTACTGAGGCTCGGCTGTTATGGTGTTTACCCTTGTCTGTGCGACTGGCAAACAGAGGAGAGACATTGCAGCCGTATTGACAAAAGGCTCGAAAGACTGCTGGACGCCAGGTTTGAGACAGGAACGTCGAATGTGATAGAAAAAGCTGTGGAACAACTTGATGAGTTTTTTGCAGGAGAGCGCAGAGTGTTTGATGTGCCGTTGTTGTTTGCCGGTACCGACTTCCAGAAAAAGGTATGGAATGAGTTGCGGAAAATTCCTTTTGGGGAAATAATCTCTTATGGTGAGTTGGCGCGTAGAATAGGCATGCCTGAGGCTGTACGTGCGGTGGCAAACGCCAACGGTGCCAATGCAATATCAGTTTTTGTACCTTGCCACCGTGTCATAGGCAGCGACAATACGCTGACCGGTTACGGAGGTGGACTTGGCACCAAGCGTAAGCTGCTTGAGCTGGAGGGTGCGCTGCCTGTGCCCAATTGCTGACTTATAGTCCCCACCTATATAGACGGCTTTTCCATTATGGCTCTATATGCGAGCCGGGTGACGGCAAGAGTCATTATGCCGCTGCACACTGCCATGAGGAAGAAGTTCTGATAGCCCATCATTGACTGTAGCCATCCAGATGCCATAGCGGGCACCATCATGGAGAGAGCCATGAGCGATTTTCCCAACGTCAGATGAGGGCGGCGGAGATATCCTGATACAAAGTGTTTCATAAACATTATATATCCCACAAAGCCGAAACCGTAGCCAAGTTGTTCTACGAAAAGGCAGAGGGATATGATGAGAAGGTTGCCGGGCAATGCGTGGCAGAGATATAGATAAACGATATTTGGCAGCGGCACTGCTTCTGGAATAGGCGAACGCCCCCGTCTTAGCCCTCCACGCACCATTGCCATTGCGCCAAGCATTCCGCCTAACGACAATCCTGCCACTCCGATTGTTCCCGAGACAAGTCCGTATTCCTGTGGCGAGAGTCCAAGTCCTCCACGGTGTGAGGCGTCGATAAGAAACAGTATTGATATTTTCGACAGCAATCCCTCTGGCAACTTGAACAGCAACAGAAACAGGGTGGCATACAGTGCATGCGGCTTGCGGAAGAATAGTTTTGTGGTGTCTACGACCTCGTCAACCGTAGGCGGAATTTTCCGCAACGCTTTCTGTTTCTGTGTGAGATTGTCGGAAGGCACCGACAAGCCGTGCCATACCCACAGCATGACGAGCAATGCCGAGACCCCATAAAAAACAAGACTCCATGAGTAGCTGATGCTGTCGCGGTAGACAACCTGCAGATTGCCGGCTATCATTACGAGTATGCCTTGAGCCACAAATGTGGCAAGGCGGTAGAATACGGTGCGTGTCCAATACAAAAACGTATGGCGAGGGCCTAATTTGTACAGGAAAAGATTGTCTGCCGAGAGGTTATGGAAAGCGCACGAGAAAGCCGTCAGCCAAAACAAGGCTAATGAGGCCTGGATGCAGAATGGGGTTGGAAGTGTGAAAGCCACTCCTCCCAGCGATGCTCCCGTCAATATCTCGGTCAGTAAGATCCACCAGCGGTGGGTTGCCATGCGGCTTACGTATGGCATCCACAATGGTTTCAGCACCCATGGCAGATAAAACCACGATGTGTAGAATGCTGTCTCGGCATTTGAGAGTCCCAATTGCTTGTACAGCACAAGCGATACCGTCATGAGCACAACGTATGGCAGTCCCTTCACGAAATAAAGGGACGGAATCCACTGCATTGGTGACTTGGCATCGTGTCGTCTGTTATCCATAATCAGCACCGTTATTGATAAAGGGTTGTGATTTTAGCGCCTGAATAGTAGTGAAGCAGTATCTGGTCGTAGGAATATCCTTTTTCGCCCATAACGGCGGCACCTATCTGGCATAGACCTACACCGTGTCCCCATCCGGCTCCGGTAAGTGTGAATTTCTGCGGAACGCCATTTTCACCAGTGCCTGATTTGTCTACAACAAATGCCGAGCTGTACAGGTGGGTATCGCTGAGCGCGCGTCTTATCTCCAGTTCCTTCCCTATGGTGAACGACTTCTCTGTGCCTACAATTTTGAGTTTCGAAATTCGTCCGCTCTTACCCCGTTCTACAGGTACAAGGTCTATGATGTCGCCCAGTTCCAATTTTAGTTTTGTTGCGATGAGGCTCTTCAATTCTCCGGCTGTGTATTCCACTTTCCAGCGGTAGAAGTCGGCGGTTTCCTGGTCGTAGTCGTTGAGCACCTGGCTGAGAATTTTCTTGTCGCCGGTGTTGCAGAAGGCATCTGGTGCGGTTCTTATCCATTTTTCGGCATTTTCCTCTATGGTCAGGTCGGGCAGTGCGGTGGTCTCTTTGCTGTCAGCAATTCCTTTGAGATAAGTTTTTGGAGCATTCTCCCAGCAGAACTGGAATTCCTCTGTTGCTCCTCCGCAGCATTTTGAAAATCTTGCGTCACAAATTTTGCCGTCAGATGTAAGCACCTGTCCGCAGGTCTGTCTCACGGCTTTTGCCACTTGTGCGTTAGTCTTTTTTGTTATTCCCTGATAGCGCTGGCAGTGGTCGTCGGCACACACGTCGAAGATTGTATGGTCCTCCCTGTCGTGCCATTTTATCAGCATGTCGTCGCTTTTTACGAACGAGAAGAAGTCGTTGCCGCTTGTCTGCCGTTGTTGTCTTTTTTCCATTTGCGCCAATAGCCAGCTTCTCGATATCACGGCATGCGCCTTCAGCAGTTCTAAAGACGAGGTAGCGCTCATCTCGCTCGATATTACGCTCTCAAGATAACTCTCTACGGGCAATTCGTTGATGGCGCAAATTTTGTCCTCCTCTACCACCAGCCGCAGCGCTCCTGTGAAAGTCTGGGTCTGTTTTCGCTCCCAGTGGAAATCTATGCCTATGGTTATGTTGTCGATAGAAAAAGATGCGTCTTTGGCTGTAGGCGAGAACAGCAGCTCACGATAGTGGTTGCCGTTCCAAAACAGTCCGCCCTCAGAGAATGTAACTTCTTGCATACCACAGATTTCCTTGCCCTTAGCAAGGAACGGCTTGTTGAGATAAAATCGTATGGTGTCGGTGCTTGTCAGCCCAACGGATACCATTGGCTGATGGTCCAATGGTGCCATGGCCTGCTCGCTGTTTTGCATGCTGCTCAGCCGCTCGCCAATCTCTTTTGCTTGTTGCGGCGTGATAGCCACTTCCTGCAAAATGCTTTCCATGCGCTCCTGTGTTATGCTCTCGAAATCCTCTTTCCGTGGCAAAATCATGAGTCCTGCCATGTCGAGAGCTCCCGGCGATGCGAGAAGTTTTGTATCGTCGTCGGCAAAATAGCAGTCGGGACGGTGCTTGCTCCGTGGGAAAACTATTGTGATAAAATTGTCGTCGATTTTCCATGCCACTATGTTCATCATCGGCTCAGAGCCGCAGTCTTTGCCTATTGCGTCTGTCAGTTTTCTGAAGAGAGAGTCATAGCCTTTTGCCGTCTGGCTCTGAATCACGAATGCGGGCACGGTATATTCCGTGATGAGCGATATGCTCTCGGTATCATTTATCGGGTAAAGTGTCTCAAGACTTCTGCAATATCGCTGCCAGCTTTTCTGTATGGGCAGCAGTCCCGATGTGCCGGCCTGCAGGTGTGCGTGGTCGGGAGCCGATGCTCCGCAACGCGGGCCGTTGTAGAATACCATTATGTCAGGGTAGTTGTCGAGCAGCGAGAATATTTTCTGATACAGCACCGTGATGCTCTGTGGCTGATGGCTTCGTGTGGGCAGTGTGAGGTGCATAGGCAGGATAGGGAACGGGTTTACGAGCAGCTCGAGTCCGCATTCCAAAACCTTCGACATCTGCCGCCCGTTTCTGTTAGCCTCACACAGAAAGCATGGGCGCCCGGCAATTGAGGCCTTGTCGATTTTTGCGCCTGTCGACACAATTCTCGCCGGGTTGAACTGCACTTCGCAGTCGCCGAAGTCACGGGTCTTGACGTTGCACAGCTGCAGATAGTTGCGGTTTGGCACATCCCAGATTTCCAGCTGACGGTTGAAAAATCTCTGCAGGCGGTTGTCGGCGGCAATGTCTGGCTTGCCTTGCGAGAGCTGCTGGCGTGCTGAAATTTCAAGAGTGCGCAGGCGGTCTTTGTAAAAATTGTTGGCGTTTATTTTGTCAATGCTCAGTGCCGCGTCGCTGTTGCCCTCCCAGCGGCGGCACAGATACAGCTCGTCATAGATGCGGCCTATGCGGTAGCGGCGGCTGAAGGCAAGCCCCATGGCATAGTCTTCGCCGTAGCTGGTGTTGGGAAATCTTATCTGTCGTGCCAATGGCGTGAAGAAAGCTCTGGGCGCTCCCAGTCCGTTTATGCGCAGTGCGTTGTTGCATCCGTTGTCGTCGGTCCACTCCTTATGGTCTATTAGTCCGGGCGGCAGTGTTTCTAACTGGAAGTTGCACATGCGGTAACTTCCAATCACCATAGCCGCTTTCTGACTGTGGAAGGTGTCGACGATGCGTTGCAGAGTATGCTCAGAGGAATAAAGGTCGTCGCTGTCGAGCTGCACGGCAAACCGTCCGCACAGGCTGCTGTCTATGGCCTCGTTCCAGCAACCGCCAATGCCCAAGTCGGTGCGTTGCGGAATGATGTGCACAAGCCGCTCGTCGGCCGCCAGCTTATCCAATATTTCTGTTGTTCCGTCGGTAGAGTGGTTGTCTACTACAATTACGTTGAATTTAAACGATGTTTTTTGTGCCAATGCCGATTTTACAGCGTCAGATATTGTCTTGGCTCTGTTGTAAACGGGTATTACGACCGTTGCCTCGTAGTCGAAATCCTGCTCGTCGAAGTCTGGAGTGCGGTAGAAATTCGGGTCTATGAGTGCGCCAATTTCTGCCAGATGGCGCGTGGCCGCCTTTTCCATCTCAATCTGCACCTCACGGTTCTTTGGGTCAACATAGTCGAACTGTCTCTCGCCGCTTTTCCTGTTATCCAGTTCCTGCTCGGTGTAGAGCAGTTCGTTGATGTGGAAAATCCTTCCTTTCCGGCTCAGGAACAGCCTCAAGTCGTAGAGTCCGGCATGCGTGTATTCTTCTTTTATGGCCGTCGACGCATATTCGTGGAGCAGCAGCGACGGCAGCAGTATGATTTGTCCGAAGTCGAAATCGTCTCTGATGCTTCCTTTCTGATAGTCTGTTGCGGGATGCTTTGTCAGCTGTCCCTGCACCATTGAGTAACGGTCGCTGTAGACCATGGTGGCATTGGAGTCGGCGACAACTCTGAGCAGGCGCTCAAGTGCGTATTTGCCGAACTCCACAGGCGTTGGCTTTGTGCTAATCAGCACGAAGTCGGCATCGGTTTTCTCCGCTATTTCTTTGATGGTGGCGGTAGAAAACGGTGCCGTGGTATGTATGCAGTGAATGTCTTCGGGCAGATTTTCGCCGTTGAAATCCTCTGTCACAAGGAGGTGTATATGTTGTGTGGTTTTGTTTTCCATCAGGTCGCTGACGGTGTTCTTGATGTCGTCGAAATCGGCGCACGGCAAGAAGCAGTCTATTTTTTCTCTCATTTCACGAATGTGTTTTCTGTCGTAATATATAAAAAGGTGTGTTTTCTTGGGGCATGGTGCCGCCTAACTTCTGCAAAGTTAGTGCAAACGAGCGCAATGAAAACAGGTTTTCAGATTGCCGAGTGCCGCCTAACTTCTGCAAAGTTAGCTAAAAAAAGCGAGACGGCGAAAATGATGCGAAAAAAAACGTGTACAGAAGGGGTGAAATTTATGCTCCCAAGATACTTTTTTGTGTGGTTTTAAATTTCTTCTATGAAAATAGTCACGATTTTGATTTTTCTTATGTGCCAGGCGTAAAAAACCGATTTTTTTATTTATCTTTGCGTGTGTAAATCCTTATGATAATATGACAAACAAATCAAGTACAAAGACCTGTAGGATTGCTATGGGCATGTATCGATAAACTCTGACAAGAAGTTTCAAAAGCCCATACGCTAAGAATTGTTAGACAGTCATATTATGAAAACGAAAATTTAATGATGAATCCCATCTATTATGGTAATCAGATAGAAATAAAAATTTATGAAAAGAGAATGATTTATGGCTATGTGCTACGCTATGGGCATCTTCCTCCTGGAAATAGAATATTCAGATAAACAATTTTTAATAATATTAAGTAATACAAAATAATAATTATGGAAGTATCTTTAATTCAAAAATTCTCTGTAGAATTAGACAGTACAACAAAAAGAGCTGAGTTTAGAGAATTAGTTGTAAAACTCGAGGCCTACTTCAATGCCAAGAGTTATGGCGATGACATTTGTTCTTATTTGATAGGAGTCGTTTGTGTACATCCCAATTATGATCAGTTTTTTAAGATAGGCAGACCTAAGTATGTGGAAGACCGGACTGTTGTGTACGAGAAGATATTAGGCCCAACACATATCTATAAATCATTCTCGTTCAACATAAAGTTGGATTTTGAAGAATTCATCAGTAGCAATACCGAGGATGGCCTGAAAATGATAGCAGGCTCGATAATGGAGACGGTAAGGACCTTAAAATATCCCAAGAAAATCAAGGACTTCGACAAGGAAAAATTCTATGAAGATTTGAGATTGTTCTTTGAAAAAGAGAAAATATTATAGGGGGCAGAATAATTATGGAAGTATCATTAAATCAATTTTTCTCTGTAGAATTAGACAGCACAACAAAAAGTCCTGAGGTCACGGAGTTGATTTTTAAAATCAGGGATTATTTCAAAAACAAGAGTTATGGCGATGACATTTGTTCTTATTTGATAGGAGTCATCTGTGTGCATCCCAATTATGATCAGTTTTTCAAGGTCGGCAGACCTAAGTATGTGGAAGACCGGACTGTTGTGTACGAAAAGATATTAGGTCCAACACATATTTATAAAACATTCTCGTTTGATATAAAGTTGAATTTTGAAGAATTCATCAGTAGCAATACCGAGGATGGCCTGAAAATGATAGCAGGCTCGATAATGGAGACGGTAAGGACCTTAAAATATCCCAAGAAAATCAAGGACTTCGACAAGGAAAAATTCTATGAAGATTTGAGATTGTTCTTTGAAAAAGAGAAAATATTATAGGGGGCGTCTGCGAGATGGTCAGCACAACAATTATCGGAAAAACTATGCGGAATTATGCCTGCTGCTTCATCAGCCATCGCAAGCGGTTTCAATGGCAAACGCAAGCGGCTTCGTTGGCCAATGAAGCCGCTTGCGTTTTTTTTCTGGGAATGGAATATACGTTACCCGTTTTGTGGCTCAGTAGAAAAATACTGGGGGTAAATTAATATATGAATGTCGATTTGCTTATTTTATGTAGAAATCTCAAGCAGTGCGCCCTGAAAGGGCATGAGGCACTTAGCCCAGGGCAGAGCGAAGCGGCACCCTG
>CABSIA010000136.1 GCA_902477645.1 uncultured Prevotella sp.
CGTAGTATACGGCTTTCTCCCGCTCCAAAAGTTGCAGTCCCATGTATGCGGCTCCGAGGTCGCCGCTGACGCAAATCAGGTCTGTGTCACGGGCGCCGTTTCTGTAGACGATATCCTCAGCGTTAGCCTCACCTATGCAAGTGATGCTTATGGCCAGTCCTGTGAACGACGACGTTGTGTCGCCGCCAACTATGTCTACGTTCCATTTGTCGCAAGCTGCCCTGAGACCATCGTAGAAGTCGTCGAGATCCTCAACGGTAAACCTTTTACTCAGAGCTATGCTTACAACCAGTTGCCGTGGTGTGCCGTTCATGGCGAATATGTCGCTGATGTTCACCATTGCCGATTTGTATCCGAGGTGACGCATGTCGATATATGTGAGGTCGAAGTGGATGCCTTCCATCAGCATATCGGTTGTAACGAGTACCTCCTTGTCGGGATAGTGGAGTACGGCGCAGTCGTCGCCTACGCCATACTTTGTCGATTTGTTTTTTGTCTCAATATTGTCAGTGAGCCGGTGTATGAGTCCGAACTCTCCAAGTTTTGATATTTCCATAATTTATGTGAAGAGTGAAGAGCGAAGAGTGAGTGGGAATCTTTAAGATCTTCTTATCATTTCTCTCATAATCTCAGTCATTACAGGCTGGGCGGCATTGGCAGCCTTCTGCACCTCCTCGTGGCTAACCTCTACAGGAACATCGAAGCCGCCAAGGTCGGTGATGATGCTCACGCCGAAAACCTTTATTCCGCAGTGGCGGGCAACAATTACCTCAGGAACTGTGCTCATGCCCACAGCGTCGCCACCGAAGAGACGGTACATGCGGTATTCGGCAGGAGTCTCGAATGTGGGTCCCTGTACTCCAACATACACACCGTGCTGAAGCTTTATGCTCTTCTCCCCGGCAATCTTGTCGGCAAGGGCTATGAGCGATGCGTCGTAAGGCTCGTGCATATCGGGGAAACGTGGACCGGTGGGGAAGTTCTTTCCTCTTAGCGGATGCTCGGGGAAGAAGTTTATGTGGTCGTTGATGACCATAATGTCGCCAATCTTGAAATCCGGGTTCATACCGCCTGCGGCATTTGACACGAATAGGGTCTCAATGCCCAATTCGTACATTACACGCTCAGGGAATGTCACCTCCTTCATATTGTATCCCTCATAGAAATGGAAACGTCCCTCCATTGCCATGATGTCTTTTCCGCCAAGTTTTCCGAATATCAGCTTTCCGGCATGCCCCTCAACAGTTGATACCGGGAAATTAGGAATTTCGCTGTATGGGAACTCGTAAGTGTCAGTTATCTCTGAAGCTAATTGTCCGAGACCTGTGCCCAGAATTATTGCTGTTTTTGGGCTTGTCGTCATTTTTTGCTTTAACCAGGATGCTGTTTCTTGAATTTTTGTGTACATAGCTTATAATTTTTTGGTCAAATAATTCTTGTTGCTCAAGCATAAATCTTATTTGTATTGGCTGCACGTACAAAGCGTCAGCAGCCTTCCCGTCCAGTCCCTCTGCCGATTCAATTCTTGTTGCGTCTTTCTCTGTCGTCACAATAATTTTTGGTGATGGCATTTCCTCAAACGCTTTGTTTATCTTGCCTATGTCGGCTGGCTTGAAGTTGTGGTGGTCGGCGAACGTAAGCTGTTTCAGCGACTTGCATAATGGGGATAAATCGCTGGCGAGCAGTTTTGGCGATGCGATACCTGTCAGCAGCAGCACATTGTAGTTCTTTAGTTCCTTCCTTTCCAATTCTGTTATGCTTTGCGGGCTGTTGCAGAAAACCTTTTTCAGCTTGCAGTAGTCGATTGTTGTGAAGAACAGGTCCTGATACGGGAACAGGCTCATGGCTTTTGTGAGTACACGGAACTCCATGGGTTTCAAGTCTTTGGGGCATTTGGTGATTATCACCATGTCGGCTCTTTCCTTTCCCGACATCGGCTCGCGCAGCCTGCCTGCCGGCAGCAGCTTGTCGTAGATTATCAGCCGGTGGTAGTCAACGAGCAGAATGTTTATTCCCGGCTTCACATATCTGTGCTGGAAGGCGTCGTCAAGCAGAATAACGTCAGTGTCTTTTGTCTCCTCGTCATTTGTCAGGCGTTCTATTCCGTTGCGCCGTTTTCTGTCAACAGCCACATAAATGTTGTCGAATTTCCGTTTCATCTGGAAAGGCTCGTCACCGATGTCGCTTATTGTTGAGCTGCTGTCGGCAAGCACATATCCTTTGGTTTTCCGTTTGTAGCCTCTTGAAAGCACGGCAGTCTTTACCGTATCTTTCAGCAACGATACAAGATATTCAACGTGTGGTGTCTTGCCCGAGCCTCCGACGGTTATGTTTCCTACGGAAATTACGGGCACACTGTAAGCCTGCTGTTTGAGGATTCCGAAGTCAAACAACTTGTTCCTGACCGTCACCGCAAAGCCGTATATCCAGCTTAGCGGTGACAGCCATTCGTTTATTTTTATGTAGTCGCCTTCTGTTCTCACCAGTGTTTAGAAATTCAAGTTAATCCAGTACGGCATTCTTGCCTGTATTCTGTCGGTTTGGTTGATATTGCTCATTATCAGGAGCGGCTCGTAAAGGTCGCCGAGAGCGGTTTTGATTTTCTCGTCGAGATAAGAGTTCTGGCTCGTTGTCTCTTCCATCAGCTGTTCCATGAAGTCTTTCTTTGCAGGATAGCTGCTTGTGAAGTAGCTCTTTGTCTTAGCCAATTTTGCGGCTTTTGCCACTGCCTTGTCCAGACCTCCAAGCTCGTCGACAAGTTTTAGCCTCAGGGCATCCTCGCCAGTGTAGACGTGGCCCTGTGCCAGTTCCTCAACCTGTTCTATGGTCATTTTTCTGCCGTCGGCGACACGCTTGCGGAAAAGCTCGTAGCCGCGGTTTATAGCTGTTGTCAGATAGCCGGTTTCCTCTTCGTTCAGCGGTCGTGACGTGGTGCCGAACAGAGCATTCCGGTTAGTCTTCACCTCGTCATATTTCAGTCCGAGCTTCTTTGTCAGCAGCTCGCTGACATCTGGTATCATTCCGAATATGCCGATGCTGCCCGTCAGTGTTGTAGGCTCTGCAAAAATATAGTTGGCATTGCAGCTCATATAGTAGCCGCCCGAGGCAGCCATTCCTCCCATAGAGACAACTACGGGCTTTTTCTTCTTAAGCAGGTCTATCTGGTGCCACATCTGCTCTGAGGCGTATGCGGAGCCGCCGCCCGAGTTTATTCTGATGACAACAGCTTTTACGTCGTCTTCGTTGGCGAGTCTTTCCAGATCTTTGCAGACATCTTTTCCTACAATGGCATGAGAGTTAGAGAATGCGCTCCCGCCAACAGCAGTTTGAACTATGTCGCCGTATGCGTAGTAAACGGCTATCTCATCGTCGCCTTTGTCACTTTCGTCCTTAACATTTGCCATGTCGCCAACGGTCAGCTGGTTGATAGCCTTGTCGTTGTCGATTTTCAACATTTTCTTAATCTCAGTCTTTACCTCATCGGTATATTTTGTGGCGTCAACCATTTTAGCCTTAACGAGTGCCTGTCCGTCGGTCATGAAACATCCGTTATCGGCAAGCTCGTTGAGCTTCTCAACGCTTATGCCTCTGCTTTTCGAGACCGCCTTGCAGATGTTTGTCCACAGTCCGTCGATATATTTCTGTGTCTGCTCACGGTTGGCGTCGCTCATCTTGTCGCCGGTGAACATCTCTGTCGCGCTCTTGTATTTTCCGACCTTTATAATCTGCATCCTCATGCCTACTTTGGCAAGCAGGTCTTTCACGAAAACAGGCTGCGCGCCAATGCCGTGCCAGTTTATGGAGCCTTCTGGATTTATATACATCTTGTCGGCAACAGTGGCGAGATAATAAGCGCCCTGAGTGTACATCTCACTGTAAGCCACAATCCATTTGCCGCTTTTTTTGAAGTCAGCGAGCTGGTCACGCAGCTCCTGCAGCTGCGCTATGTCGGCGGTGAGAACACCCGTCTCTATGTATATACCTTTTATGTCTTTGTTGTTCTTGGCTTTTCTAATGGCATTCATTGTTTCCTCAAGTCCCAAGCTGTTGAAAGTGTTGCCTGTGAGCTGTCCTAAGAAATTCTCCTCAGCCTGCTCTTGCATATCGCCGGATAGGTTAAGCACGAGAACCGAGTTGTCCTTAACGGTTTGCGTGGCTTGTCCGGAGGCAACAATGCCTACAAGACTCATTATTCCGAACAGGCCGATAATGACGAAAAATAAAATTATACCCACCACAGTGGCGGTTACATGTTTAATAAAATCTTTCATTTTTTTGTTATGTTGTGTTAATTCTGCAAATGTACAATAATTTTTTTGAATTTGCCCAAACATTTTGAAAAAATCTTTTTTGTTGTGTTTGTGTGTAGGGTTAACTCAATCTCAGTAAAGCTTGTGGCACTATAATATCAAAAAACATAGTTGATTTACCAAATATTTCTTTTGAGTATTCACGATAAATATTAATTTTGCGGCATAATTCTAAACTACTTATAAAATAATGAATCGAATTTTTGTTCTCGTCTGCCTTATGGCGACGATGTTTGCAACAGATGCCGGGGCTAAGAAAAAACAGCAGCGGCAGTACTGGCCCGACGGAACTCCCGTGTCAGAGTGGTTTGCCGATACCGCGAAGGTGGATGTCAATACGCTTGGCAAGAAATATGTTTTGACTGAGCATGGTGTCTCAACAGACAGTACCGTTGTCCAGACCTCACGTATTCAGGCTGTTATCGACAAGGCCGCCAGTCAGGGTGGGGGTGTCGTGGTTGTTCCTAAGGGCACTTTCCTAAGTGGCTCGCTGTTCTTCAAGCAGGGAACACATCTTTATGTTGAGGAAGGCGGCAAGCTGAAAGGCTCGGAGCGCATAGCCGATTTCGAAATCCGTGAGACACGAATTGAGGGACAGACCTGCAAGTATTTCTCAGCCCTTGTCAATGCCGACGGCATTGACGGCTTTGTAATTGCGGGCAAGGGAACCATCGACGGCAACGGTTATCATTATTGGAACGAGTTCTGGATCCGCCGCAAATGGAATCCGCAGTGTACAAATAAAGATGCGCAGCGCCCGCGCCTTACTTATATCTCAAACTGCAGCAATGTCACGGTTCAGGATGTCCGCCTTGTAAACAGCCCGTTTTGGACAAACCACATCTACAACAGTCATCATGCGCGCTATCTCGACCTGTATATTTATGCGCCTACGAGCGGTGTGAAGGCACCAAGCTCTGATGCCATCGATATCGATGTGTGCCATGACGTGATGGTCCGTGGATGCTATATGAATGTCAACGATGATGCTGTGGTTCTGAAGGGCGGCAAGGGAACATGGGCTGATAAGGCTCCGGAGAATGGGCCAAACTATAATGTTCTTGTTGAGAACTGTCACTACGGCAGAGTTCATGGATGTCTGACTCTTGGCTCGGAGAGTGTCAGCGATAAGAACATCATTATACGCAACTGCCATGTTGACCAGGCAAGCAGGGTGCTATGGCTGAAGATGCGTCCCGACACACCGCAGCATTACGAGTATGTTACGGTTGAGAACTTTACAGGCAACACAGGCTCGTTTCTTGTAGTCCGTCCCTGGACTCAGTTCTTCAAGCCAGAGAAGCGTGACGATATGCCTAAGTCGCAGTGCAACAACATCGTGATGAGGAATATCAACATGAACTGCCGCAATTTCTTCGACGTCGGTCCTTCGGACAAATACAGCCTTCGTGATTTCACATTCGAGAATATTGATGTGAAAGACCAGAAGAATGCCTTCGACAAAAATCTCATAGAGGGCACTGTGGTAAAGAATATTACAATTAATGGTGAGAAAATAGCAAAATAACAAAATCATGTCATGAAAAAACTTATTGCAATGGCATTTGCCGGCATCATGTTTGCCACCGCCGCTAATGCTGAGACTTATAACCTTACACAGCAGCAGCCTGTTTACTCTTCCGGTAACGGATACGGATGGGACATTATGCAGCCACCTACCGACAAGGAACTTAAGAAGGGTGTCATCCGTCCGTTGTTCTTCTCTGTAAAGGTTCCTGACGGCAACTATAAAGTGACAGTCGTTATTGGCTCAAAAAAACGTGCCGGTAACACTGTCGTGCGTGCTGAGAACCGCAGACTTTTTGTCGAGAATTGCACAACAAAGAAAGGTGAGTTTAAAACTTTCTCATTCATTGTCAACAAGCGCAGCCCATATATCAATGACAAGATGAGCGTGAAAATCAAGGATCGTGAGAAAGACTATCTGAACTGGGACGACCGTCTTACGCTTGAGTTCAACGGCTCGGCTCCTTCTGTGTCTGAGATAAAGGTTGAGCGCGACGAGACAGCGCCAACAGTCTTCCTGTGTGGAAACTCTACCGTTGTGGACCAGAGCCGTGAGCCATGGGCAAGCTGGGGACAGATGTTTCCGCGATGGTTCGACGACAGGATTGCTATCTCCAACCATGCAGAGAGCGGACTTACCGCAGGCTCATTCCTCGCCGGCAACCGTCTGGAGAAGATCCTCACCATGATGAAGCCGGGCGACTATGTGCTTTGCGAGTTTGGCCACAACGACCAAAAAGAGAAAGGGCCTGGCTCTGGCGCATGGTACAATTTCTCTTATAACCTCAAGAAGTTCGTAGACCAGGTAAGGAAAAAGCAAGGCAACATAATTTTCCTTACTCCAACCCAACGCCGCAGGTTTGAGGGTGGAAAAATCATGGAGACACATGGCGACTATCCCGATGCTATGCGCGCAGTGGCAAAGCGTGAGGATGTTCCAGTCATTGAGCTTCATGACATGACCCGCACATTCTTTGAGACACTTGGCGAGGAGAACAGCAAGCGTGCGCTGGTACATTATCCGAAGGGAACTTTCCCCGGCCAGGATAAAGACTTGGCAGACAATACACATTTCAACACATGGGGAGCATACGAGGTCTCAAAGATGGTCGTTATGGGAATGAAACAGCTCGGGTTGCCTTTGATGTCACATCTGCGCAGCGACTGGGCGGATTATTCGCCTGCACAGCCCGACGATTTTACCAAATGGCTGTGGTATCCCGCTCCAATATATGAGTCTGCCAAACCTGACGGCAATTAATTTTTAAATGTAGGGCCGCTGCGTGTAGTGGCCCTACATTTATCCTTTAATCTTTCATTTTTAATATTTCCCCTTTGTTTTTTGATATTTTTCTTTGCTTGTTTCAGTTTTTCTTTTATCTTTGCAGAATGCAATATTATACATCTGCTAAAACAGAAACCTAACAAAATATGAAAAAACTATTCTTATCTGTACTTTTTGCGGCATTTGCCTTGACAGGCAGTGCACAACGAACAACCGACAAGCTCGACCGTGGACTTGTCGCCATGAAAGTGGCGGGAGGAGTCTACCTTAGCTGCCGTATTCCTGCTGAAGAGTATTACGATGTGACCTATAATGTTTATAGGGACGGCGTGAAAATCAACGATACGCCTTTGAGCGTCTCCAATTTTAAGGACAACTCCGGCACTATCGTCAACACCTATACCGTCACGGCTGTTGTGCGTGGCAAGGAACAGCAGCAGTGCAAGCAGACATCTGTATGGGGTTCAAGCTACAAAGAGATAAGGCTTACCCATAAGGACATTTCAAGTACGCTTGTGCCTAACGATGCCTGCTGTGCCGATGTCGACGGTGACGGCGAGCTTGAGATTTTAATGAAGTTTGACAACCAGAGTGAGATCTCTGCCAGTTATCCACGCGACGGTCACAATGGCGAATATAGTATCTTCGAGGTGCTTAAAATGGACGGAACACGTCTCTGGTGGGTAAACTGTGGCCCGAATATGGGAGACTTCCAGAACAATGAGCAGAATATCGTTGCCTACGACTGGGATGGCGACGGTAAGGCAGAGGCTGTTATGCGTGCCGCCGACGGTACTGTTATTCATTGTGCTGACGGTACAACTTACGTGGTTGGCGATGCGTCTAAGAACTACCGCGGCGCAAGAGGCGGTGGTGCAAACTGGTTTATGCATGATGGCGCTGAGTATCTTGTTTATATTAATGGTGAGACAGGTAAGCCATATCAGTGCATAGAATATCCGCTGAAGAGGTTGGAGAGCGGTGAGACTGATCTTGAGGCTGCCTGGGGGGCCGGCTAAGGCCTCCGGTCAAAGAAGGACTGGTTCGGCG
>CABSIA010000137.1 GCA_902477645.1 uncultured Prevotella sp.
TGGCCAGGTCCCTGAATACCATAGCCTATGACTGCGATTGTTTCGTTTTTGAGCACCTCGCGTGCTTTTTCCAATGAGAACTCTTTGCTGGTGACAACAGTTTCCATTACGCCACCGAAATTCATTTCTGCCATAATTGTTTTTTATTTATTAAAGTTATAAGGTTTTGGCTTTAAGGTTTTAAGATTATGAGGTGAAAATACAATCCACCTAAAACCTTACAACCTCACGGTCTGAAACCTAAAATATCCTTGTGGTCCGGCAATCCTTGTCCAAAGGATGTTTTAATACGAGCCACCCGCATTCTACACGAGACTACGGCAGAGGATTGTTACAAAATCGACAGCAAAGGTAATAATTTACAACCAAACCGCCAAATTTTCTTTCAATATTTTACAAATTTAGTCTCAACCCTGCACACCTCGACAGTTTCGTGTGTGTCTTTTTTTATCTTTACTATCTTGAAAACATAGTCGAGCGGTGCAATCTCCTCGCGGTAGAATGAGAGCTTGTCGCCCTGATATGTCTCAGCCACGTAAGCAATGTCAAGACGCTTCAAACTATGGTTTTCGAACCACTCGAGACCGAAGAGGTCGAGAACGTGCTCTATATATTTTATGCTGTTTATGTGTCCGTTTACATCGACATCGTTATAGTAGGTGTCGATGGTGCGGACGAGCCTGGCGTTGTCTGAGACTCTCACCCTACCCGACTTTTGTATTGGGCATGGTTTTTCGGTCTCGACGTATTGCTTTATCACCCCGTCGTTGATGGAGAAAATATCTACGGGCTGCCTCGTCTGAGTGTCAATCATAGCCCACACGCTTTTGCCATAACCAAGCACCCGGCCGTCGCTGCTTTCTATGGCGAAGTTACGCGATGTGAAAAATTTCATTACGCTCTCCACCCATGTCTCAACATAAAATTTGTCGTATGCGCATGGCATCCCGTCCATCTCTATAGCAAGACGTGAGAGCACCCATGTGCGGTGTTGCGGCCCGAGCACGCTCATGCCGTAGCCACGGTCGTTGCTGTGGAAGTCTGCGGCATTGAGCAGATGGTTGCCGAGATGCCCCATGAAAAGTTTTTTTGAAAAATCGCAATGAAACGGCTCGGCGAGAAACTGATATCTGCCTACCTTACTCAACAGATGTGCGGTCATGTTCGTTGTCATATAAAAAATCGCTTATTGGTTCGTCAAAACTGCGGGTAACGGCAATGCGTCCGCTACGTGAATACTGAAGCAGGCAGTCGAAGTCACGGAGACAGTCGAAGAGATGGGTGATATCCTCCGTCATTCCCGCCAAGAGTACTGTGGAATAAGTGGGATTTACCTCCATCATCCGCGCATCGTGCTTACGTATGGTGCGCGATATCTCGGGGTTCTCCATGAGCTTCGGAGTAGATATTTTGTAGAGTCCCACCTCGTGAATGAACAGCTGGTCATCGGTATAGTAATCGGCTTTTACCACGTCTATCTTTTTCTCAATCTGCTTCGTTATCTTCACGATCTGATCCTCGTCGCTCCAGGCGGTTATGGTGTATTTGTGTATGTCCTTTATGCTCGATGCCGACACGTTAAGGCTCTCGATGTTGACCTGCCGGCGTGTGAAAACGGCGGTAATCTGGTTCAGAATACCGGCTATGTTCTCAGAATAGACAAGCAGTGTATATAGTTTTTTTTCCATAATGTTATTATTCTTTAGTGAAGAACGAAGAGTGAAGAACGAAGAATCCAAATGCCATTTTGAGTATTTGATTCTTCACTCTTCGTTCTTCACTCTTCACTAAACTTCTATCTCCAATATCATCTCATTTACGCTCTTTCCCGGAGGTGTCATAGGCATAACGTTTGCCTCTTCCTTTATTGCGCACTCGAGCAAATAAGGTCCGTCCGTAGCGAGCATTTTCCCGACTTTCGCCTTGAGGTCATTGCGGTCTGTGACCACATCATACGGAATGCCATAGCCTTTGGATATTGTCTCGTAGCATGGGTTCATCATCTTGGTAAAACTGCGTCGGCCGCCAAAAAACATGTCCTGCCACTGACGTACGTTACCGAGATAGTTGTTGTTGAGCAATATCATCTTCACGGGTGCCTGCTGCTCCATTATGGTGCCAAGCTCCTGTATGCTCATCTGGAAACCTCCGTCGCCCATGAAGAGGCAGATTGTGCGGTCGGGAGCGCCAAAAGTGGCGCCAATAGCGGCAGGGAGTCCGAATCCCATGGTACCAAGTCCGCCACTTGAGACAACAGAGCGTTTGCGGTTGTACTTGAAATACCGGCACGAGAACATCTGGTTTTGTCCCACATCGTTTACGAGCACCGCATCGCCTTTGGTAGCCTCAGCCACAACGTTCACCACCTCGCCCATAAGCAGTGGCCCCCCGGCAGGATGAATGGCAGGCTGAATAACCTTCTCGTCCTCCATCTTGGCATATCCGGCAAAGGAGTTCCGCCAATCTGTATGATCTGATTTTTTCAACAGACGTGTAATGGCAGGCAGCGACATCTTGCAGTCGCCCACAACAGCCACATCGCTCACGATATTCTTGTTTATCTCTGCGGCATCGATGTCGAGATGAATTATCTTTGCCTGTTTTGCGTATGTCGACGGCAGTCCTGTCACACGGTCGCTGAAGCGCATGCCGATGGCAATAAGCACGTCGCACTCCTGCGTCTTCATGTTTGTGGCGTAGCTGCCGTGCATGCCGAGCATACCCATATTAAGCGGATGGCCGGTAGGCAATGCTGAGAGTCCGAGCATTGTGCGTCCGGCAGGAATGTCGGCTTTCTCAAGAAATTCCAGAAGCTCGCTGTGGGCGTTTCCAAGTTCCACGCCCTGCCCAATCAGGGCAAACGGGCGCTTGGCACCGTTTATAAGTCCGGCTGCCGCCGCCACATCCTCCTGACAGATTTCAGGATAAGGATTGTACGACCTTACACGGTCTACACGTATAGGCTTCCACTGACAGGTATGCACCTGCGCATTCTTCGGAAAATCAAGCACCACCGGACCTGGGCGTCCGCTGCGCGCTATGTAAAAGGCACGGCTGACAGCCCATACCACATCCTCTGGCCGGCGTATCTGATATGCCCATTTCGTTATAGGCTGTGCCACGCCCACAAGGTCTACCTCCTGAAAGGCATCGGTGCCAAGCGCGCCTGTGCCCACTTGCCCGGCAATGACAACAATAGGCGTAGAGTCCATCATGGCATCGGCAACACCAGTAAGGGTATTGGTGACTCCCGGACCGCTCGTAACGAGGCAAACGCCAACTTCGCCACTAACCCGCGCATAGCCTTCAGCGGCATGTGCGGCCGCCTGCTCGTGACGAACCAAAATATGGTCGAAAACCTTATTCCCGTCACGTGTGTATCCATACAGGGCATCGAAAACGGGCATAATGGCACCACCTGGATAACCGAAAATTGTCCTAACACCCTCAGCCTGCAGAGAGCGCATAAGAGCCTCGGCTCCTGTTATTTCTATTTTGTCGTTCATAACTATTCATTTAAAATCCTCACTCCTCCCTTGTCTGCCGAACTTACGCTCTGTGCGTATGCCCTCAAAGCCTTGCTGACCATCCTGTTACGTTTCAGCGGCTGCTGCGGCCGCAGTGCAAGCTCCTCATCGCTGAGTCTGACATTTATTGAGCGAGACGGGATGTCAATCTCTATTATATCGCCATCCTTAATTTTTCCGATGTTGCCGCCAGCTGCGGCCTCGGGCGAGATATGTCCGATGCTCAACCCCGATGTGCCACCAGAAAAACGTCCATCGGTGATGAGGGCACATTCTTTTCCAAGGTGCCGGCTCTTTATGTACGATGTGGGGTACAGCATTTCCTGCATGCCCGGTCCGCCTTTTGGCCCCTCGTGGGTTATCACTACGCAGTCGCCGCTCTTCACTTTTCCGTCAAGAATGCCGTCGCAGGCATCTTCCTGGGAGTCGAAAACCACAGCAGAACCAGAGAAATGCCACAGACACTCGTCTACGCCAGCCGTCTTAACCACGCATCCGTCTTGGGCAATGTTTCCAAACAGCACAGCCAGTCCGCCATCTTTTGTATATGCGTTCTCAAGACTGCGTATACATCCGTTCTTGCGGTCGGTGTCGAGACTTTCCCATTGTGCGTTCTGACTGCCCATTTGTGTTGAGAACCTGTTACCTGGCGCACTGTGATAAATGCGGTCAGCCTCCGGATCTACGTTTTCGCCCGTTATATCGTATTTTGCTATAGCCTGGCCGAGTGTCAAGCCGTCAACCCGCCATGCGTCGGTATACAGCAATCCGCCCTTGGCAAGCTCTCCAAGAATGCCGAGAATGCCGCCTGCGCGTCCGCACTCCTGTACACTGTATTTCTGGGTGTTCGGTGCCAGTTTGCACAGACACGGCACTTTACGGCTAAGCTGGTCAATATCCTTCATGCCGAAGCCTGCACCAGCCTCTTGAGCCACAGCCAGCAAGTGGAGCACGGTATTAGTGCTGCCGCCCATGGCGATGTCGAGCGTCATGGCATTGAGAAGAGCATTGCGTGTGGCTATATTTCTCGGCAACACGCTCTCGTCGCCATCCTGATAGTATGCGTAGGCATTTTTTACAATCTGGCGTGCGGCAGCCTTGAAAAGCTCTATGCGGTTTTTATGTGTGGCGAGAATTGTGCCGTTTCCTGGCAACGAGAGTCCTATCGCCTCGGTCAGCGAGTTCATGGAATTGGCTGTGAACATGCCGGAGCAGCTGCCACATCCCGGGCAGGCGCAGCTCTCAATCTGTTTCAGCTCGTCGTCACCCACCTCCTTGTCGGCACCTTTTACCATTGCCGTTATAAGGTCTGCATTCTCGCCTCTCCATCTTCCGGCCTCCATAGGGCCTCCTGAGCAGAAAACAGTAGGAATGTTCAGCCTCATGCTTGCCATGAGCATGCCCGGAGTAACCTTGTCGCAATTGGAAATACAAATCATGGCATCCGCCTTGTGCGCATTTACCATGTATTCTACAGAGTCGGCAATTATGTCGCGCGACGGCAGCGAATACAGCATTCCGTCGTGTCCCATGGCTATGCCGTCGTCTATAGCTATGGTGTTGAACTCTGCCGCATAGCAGCCCATGGCCTCAATCTCCTGCTTTACAATCTGGCCTATCTCGTGCAGATGAGTGTGTCCTGGAACAAACTGTGTGAACGAGTTGACGACCGCAATAATCGGTTTGCCAAACTGCTCATGCCTCATACCTGCGGCAACCCATAGCGCACGGGCACCTGCCATCCTTCTACCTTCTGTGCATACCGCACTTCTCAACTGATGTTTCATAACATTATGGTTTATTGCCGTGCAAAGGTAAGCAGTTTTTATGTAACAACCAACAAATGCAACATAATTTTCCCAAATTATATCCACATTGTTACGAAACTAATAGGAAAAAGTTACAATTTATAAGCAAAAGAGCTTTCATAAGTGGGTGTAGAGCCGTTATATATAGGAGCCGCAATCAATCTGACACAACAAAAACAAATGAATAAGTCAGTTACTTTTTTGATTGCGGCCGCTATATGTAGCGGCTCTACAAGCATTATTTATTTTATTGACACAGCACAAACCGAATATGGTGGCATTGTGAGAGTTCCGGCATTAACGGTAGCAGCAACCTCGCCATCAAACATTTTTGCTGATGTATCACCAGGATTGCCATAAAATCCCTCGATTGCAGGATTTGAGCCGAGGCTGAGACCTGCCACATCAAGTCTCAACTTAGACGGCAGAGCATTAACCACTTTCAGATACGTACGGCCTGTTTTGCTGTCTCTGACAACACTTGCCGAAACACGGTTTGCCAACTTCTCATCAACAGAAAGCGTAGACTCAACATACTTGTCACCGCCGTTTACAGAGAACAGGCGCTGTGTGTGGTAGCTCGGTGTGAGCTTGAGCGAGGTGTTGTCGAAATAAATCATGTTCGGGTTCCAGTTGTGGTGACCTTCCTTGCAGAGCAACGGGGCATAGCTCGTCATTACAACGACATCGGCGTTGCGCTCTATGTGGCACAGGTGCATGGCCTCTACAAGCGCCGACTCCATAGTGCGTGTGCGGGAAGCCCATTCTCCAAGATACACTTTCGCAGCATTGCGGTCGTAGTTGTCGTAATAGTCCTGATGCGCCATGTACCAGCCTGTAGACTCGTAGTAGTGCTCATCCACCATGTCGAAAACATCCTTGTGAGCGTTGGCGAATTTCCAACCCTCGATATAGTCTGACGAAGGGTCGTGGAAAGGTCCTACAGTTCCACAAACCACGATATCGGGATATTTCTCCTTTATCGCCTTGCAAATCATGAGACAACGCTCCTCAAAAGCTGTGGATATGAGATCCTCGTTGCCTATGCCCACATATTTTAGATTGAACGGAGCCGGATGTCCTGCATCGGCGCGCATCTTAGCCCATTTGCTTGTGGCAGGGTCGCCGTTTGCCCACTCTATCATGTCAAGAATTTCCTGAATATAGGCAGGCATCTGATCCATAGGAATGCCCCCCTGCTGGCCACCATAGCCACTGGCGTCAGGCCCGGAGTTCTGGCAAGGCACTCCCGCAGCCAAAACAGGCAGAGGCTCGGCGCCTATATCCTCGCAGAACTGGAAATACTCATAAAATCCCAATCCGCGTGTCTGGTGATAATGCCAGATGTTCTTGTCGGGCTTGCGGTCTTGCCACGGCCCAACGGTGGGGTTCCAGTGATAAATATTGCCGATACCATCGCCGTGGCTCATGCACCCGCCGGGGAAACGCACAAACTTTGGCTGCAAATCGGCAATGGCCTGGGCAAGATCCTTGCGGAGTCCGTGTCCGTGGAACGTGTCGTGCGGGAAGAGCGAAATCATGTCGAGCGCCACCTTCGTGTCTTTCTTTCCAACGATGGCGAGACGGCAGTTTACAGGCTTGTCACCATATAGCTTGGCACGCTTTTTCCCTGCCGTGTTCAGCGTCAGGGTATAGCGCCGCCACTCATTGCCGACAACTTTCAGTTTGCCCTCGGCCATAACGCCGCCCTCGTCGTTTATAAGCGCAATTGTCAAGACCTTGCTTTCGCCAGAGATATTACGCGCATAGAGTGAGAAATCGTATGTGGCACCACGGTCAGACAGTCCGTCCCAGCCCATATTATATAAGGTATCGGCAGCGAGCACCACGTAATGCGGATTGTTTGCCGACAATGGCTTTTCGGTAGCCACCTGAATAGGCGCGCTGCTCTGCCATGCTGTGGTTGCGTTCCACTCACGGCGGCCGGCAGAGTTATATTCGAAGTCACGGTTCTGCACAAGCTCGGCATACAGTCCGCCATCGGCAGCATAGCTGATATCCTCGAAGAATATTCCGATGAGCTTGTCGGAGATATGTTTCGTCTTTGAGGCGTCCACACGGAGCGACGCTCTCACCTCTGAGCCAAGACCGGCGAACCGCTCATTGTCCTTACGCATAGTCTCGCCGCTCTTTACCGCATCGGCGGCAAGGGCGTCGAAATGTGAGAGAACGTAGTCAAGATGCAGCTTCGGCACCTCAAAGAGATTACCGTCGAAACGGCGCCCGTTTATGGTTGCCGTGTCTGTGAGCCACGCCACGTCCTCAATGGTGCTTGCCTCTGGCGATTCTTCGAAATGGCGGAAGTCTTTTGACGCACGCACATAGCGTTTGCCGCTGGCCGACATCATATAGATATCGAACGAACCGTCTTCCATCTGGTATACAATGGGCTTCGAAATACCCTTCACCGACACCCTCGGATAGTCTTGCGGGCGCCATGTCACAAGGTCTTCGCTGTAGGCGGCGGCAAAACATGGCGCATAGTTATTTACGGCCCAAACTGCACGCCAAGTTCCGTCGGCGGCATGAACAACGTAGGGATTATACATACGTTTCTCTGAGCCCCAGCGCGAATAGTCGGAAGCACAAAGCTGACCGATGTCCGCCCATTTCTCCTTCTCATCGAGATATGCGACATGAAGCCCGTCCTTCTCACCTGGCGAGTAGACGAATATCTGGCAGATTGTGTCGTTGCCGGCAATATGCATGGCAGGAACTGTACGCTGAGCCACGGCCGCAAGCGAAACCACAGATACGGCAGCCGTAAAAATAACTCTTTTATTCATTAATGTAGTCATGG
>CABSIA010000138.1 GCA_902477645.1 uncultured Prevotella sp.
ATATAACAGAAAATTCCGTCTACACTTCCGAAAAACCATTGTTGGTCTAGGGCGGAATTACGGTAGACTCTGCCGCCACTCTTACCATAGAGCCGGGCACATGTCTTTATTTCCACAACGATGCGGGAATTAAAGTTTTCGGAACTTTAAAAAGTCTGGGGACCGTCCATGAGCCTGTTGTTATGAGAGGCGACCGTCTTGACCACATGTTCGATTATTTGCCCTACGACCGTGTTGCCGGACAATGGCAGGGGGTTACGTTTACAGCCTCGTCGTTTGACAACATTTTGCAGCATACAGACATTCACAGTCCGTTCAATGGCGTTACAGTCGACTCAACGGGTAGCGCCCGCCAGAAACTTGCAGTTGTGTCATCGTCTGTTCACAATTGTCAGGGATATGGGCTTAAAAACAGCTATGCCTACGTGTCAATTGAAAACAGCGTAATCTCAAATACCCTCGGCAACACTCTTCATGTAGTTGGCGGAAAAACTTTTGTCAACAACTGTACGCTGGCACAGTTTTATCCGTTTGATGCCAACAGGGGAGCCGCAATGTGGTTTGAGGCTGGCAAGGGCATGGATACCCTCCGCTGCACAAACTCGCTAATCACGGGATATTCCGATGACGTTGTTATGCGTACTCTTCCCGATGACAGCACCGCTCTGCCGTTTGCCTTCGACCATTGCGTGTTGCGCACAGAGAAGGAGACCACTGCCGACAGCATAAGGTTTACAGATGTCGTTTATGAGGATGTCGAGAATACCGACTCTTTCGGAAAGGGGCATTTTCTGATTGTCGATGAGGAAAATCTATATTACGACTTCTCGCTCGACAGCACCTCGGCTGCAATTTCCGCCGCAGACAAGGCTACAGCCACGTTGGAGGACATCGCAGGCACGGAGCGTGACGAAACGCCTGATGCCGGTGCATACGAATACGTACAGAGAGAGAATGCTGTAGAGCCATTACATGTGATGCCCGCAAAAAACGAATATGGCTACAATAGTTCCGCATACATCAGACGTAAAAAATAAAACTATATCCCCAAAACTTACTATACCTATGAGAGAAATTGACCTGAGTATAAAAATAGGACTGACAACAATAGAAGAGTTGGAAACCGCTGACCGTGAGCTGGTTGAAAAGGCAATAGCCGCAACTGACAATTCCTATGCGCCATACAGCAAATTCAATGTCGGAGCAGCATTGCGGCTTGAAAATGGCACGATAGTGATTGGAGCCAATCAGGAAAATGCCGCTTATCCGTCAGGACTCTGTGCCGAGCGTACGGCTGTATTTGCGGCACAAGCCAACTGTCCCGACCAGCACATAACAACTCTCGCCATAGCCGCCCGAAATGCCAACGGACTGATGGCGCAGCCCGTAACACCATGCGGCGCATGTCGCCAGGTTATTCTCGAAATTGAGGAAAGATACCATAGGCCTGTAAAAATTCTGCTTTTCGGAACTGAAGGCGTTTATGTTGTGTCTTCTGTGAAAGATTTGCTGCCGCTATGCTTTATAGACTCAAGCATGAAGTAGAATTACAAATTCCAAACCCGTAATTCCAAACTCGTAATTTAAAATTCTTAAAATTGTTTGGCGGTTTCATAGAATATTATTACTTTTGCATCCGCTAAAGGGAAGATTGGCAGAGTGACCGAATGCGCTGGACTCGAAATCCGGTATACCCTTTTCCGGGTATCGGGGGTTTGAATCCCTCATCTTCCGCAAATGATAAAAGGAAGTCAACCGACTTCCTTTTTTTGTCCCCATGCCCATGGCTGATTGATAGAGAAAAAACGGGTCTGCGAAAAAACAATATTGCATCATTAAAAACCATACAAAAAATACATTCGTCCGCATATAGCATAACAGCCGCTTGCATGTGCCATCGCAAGCGGCTGCATCAGCCATCGCAAGCGGCTGCGTTTTTCAGCAGTGTTGGAATCACTCATTTTAGCCTTTTTGGGGAGCCTTGCATTTTATTACAAATAAGTATTGCATGGTGTCATACTGCTGACTAAATCAACAAACGCTTTCTTATCTTTTGGCGACACGACAACCGAATCGTTGCCGAAATCTATCTCCAGACGGTCTACAGATGCCGCTGGAGCAGACAAAAATGTATGCGTGGATTTTATCGACTTAATTTTCCGGATATCATATTCTTGAGAAAACCAAAAACCACATTTCACAATCAGTTTGTTATCGTCTATGACATATCGGATGCCGAACAGCAATGACATTGTGAACAACAGCGTTAGGGCAACAATTATAAGTGCCATCAAAGAAAAATCTGTCAGCAGCAACAGGACTATAGGCGCAAACGCCAATAAAATCAGAGCCACGGGCAAGGTGTCGACTTTTGATTTAAAAACTCTCTTCATTTTCTTCATCATCATATATTTCAGAAACAACGGTTGGGAGTTTTTCTGTCAGTTTGCAGGCTTTACCACAGTCAGTTTGTCTCCCTCAAGGCTTACCTCAAAGAACTTAGGTATTCTTATAGTGTGTCCTTTCTCGTCTTTCTTGTGGCTGTGGCACGACAGCAGCAGTCTGCCGTCGAAAGTCTTGAATATCATGCCGTGGCCATAGTTGGGAGGTGTTATAGGCTCGGGCTCCTGTAGCCACGGACCGTCGAGTGTGCCGCTCTCTGAATATGCCACGCCTTGTGTATATACGTCATACACCCAGCTTGTCCACAGCATGCCGAGGCGTCCGGTAGATGTTTTGAAGAGGAACGGACCGTCTGTTACCTTGTTTGGCTTTATGTTTCCGTTCTCGTCTTTCTCACGGCTCCATGGCGAGTCGCTTGCCTTAAACAGCGTTTTTCCCTCGCCTATGCTGCCGCTCAGGTCGGGTTTCAGCTCAATCTTGTCAATTGTCCCATCGAGGTTTTGTAGCCATTCCCAGCAATATACCATATATGGCTTGCCGTTGCGGTCTATCCAGAAAGTGCCGTCGAGAGTTGGCTTGTCGGCAGGCAGATAGTTTTCTTTTCCAACTGGACGGTATGGTCCGTCGGCCTTGTCGCTGACGAGAATATGGCTTGCACGGCGTTCTATCTTGTTGCCTTTCACCGTGTCTATGAAAACCTCCTGGTTGGTGAATGTCGCAAAATAATAGTATTTGCCATTGTATTTGTGTAGCTCGGCAGCCCAAATCATAGGTCTGCGTCCCATCCACGATGTTGTGTCAGGCTCGGCAACCTTGTATGGCCCGCTCCAAAGTTTGAGGTCTTTGCTTTTCCACATCATGCCGCCTGTCCCTGTCATGTAGTAAGTCATGGTTGCGCTGTCGGCAAGCACAAACGGGTCGCTGAGCCTGATTGAGTCGAGAGGCACGCTCTCTTTTTGAGCAGGCTTTTTGCATTGCGGCGTGCAGCCTGTAGCGCAGAGCATTGTAACAAGCAATGTCAGCATGGCAGATTTCAACGATAGTTTCTTTTTCTGTGTCATAATGTGGTTTGTTTTTTGTTTTTTTAGTTTCCGCAAAATTAAGCATTTAATTTTTAATTGTCGAATATTTTGCCTGTTTTATTTGTGCCGTATGGAATTTTTGCCTCAGTCATTAGTGCTTATATCCTCAATCTGGCTTACCACACTGTTGATGTTTCTCATTATCATGCGGAATTTTCTTATGCTATATCCAAACCCAAAGATGGCTCCTATGCTTGCTCCGATTATTACACAAATTATTTCATCCTGCTCTTTGCCGCAATGAAGAAGCTCGTAAAAACACCATACCATCCATGCGATACAAGTAGGAATGCCGAAAAAAATATATCTTATTTCACGCTTCTTGAAACGCAGCAGTTTCTTGCTCTCTTCCACGAGATTGCCGCCTGCAATGTTGGCCGATGCCAGAAGACGCTTGTTTAGATAGATATATATTCCAAAGCCCACAAGCATAATCTGGGTGACAATCATAAATTCGGTAGAGAGAGGGAATAATATACCAAAATCGAAATACACAAGTGCCATTGTGAAAGGTATAAGAATCAGTAATTTCAAAAGATAGCTGTTCACGTTGCCTATTTTTGTGCTCATTATGTTGCGCATCAGCTTGTCGTTTACAATGCTTTCCTTGTCAAGCTTTTCCTTCAGCAGGCTTATTTGCCGGCGCATATCTTCGAGTTCTTGGAAATCGTTTGTCATAGTATTGTCCTCCATATTTTTGTTTTCTGTATTTTCCATATTTACGTTTTTATTATTCACCGTTGCTGTTCATTTGTTTCAGCATCTCTTTAATTCTCACTAATCTTACAGATACGTTTTTCACCGATATGCCCACCACTGCGCCTATCTCATCATAGCATAATCCCTCAAGCCACAGCATAACGATGGCGCGGTCGAAAGGTTGCAGGCGGCGGATGTGCGCGTGCAGCATACGGATTTGGCGTGAGTCTTCGTCTGGACTCTCAAATAAGTTTGTGTCCATCGAAAGCCTTACTTCTTTTTTGCGTTTCTGTTTGCGGTTGGCTGAGATGCATGTGTTGAGACTTACACGCCATATTCACGTGCTGACTTTACTTTCGTGCCTGAACGAGTCCATGCCCTTCCATAGATTTATCAGCACTTCTTGGAAGAGGTCGTCTGCCTCATCTGCATTTTTTGCAAACATATAGCATACAGAGTAAATCGAGCTTTTGTGCTGTTTTACGATGTCTGCAAATTGCTTTTCGTTTTCTTTCATCTTGCTTGTTTTTGTCTAATTCCGCTATTATGACGCAAAGGTAATGAATAAACTACAAAAATATGAGATATTTTTATTGGACAGCAATAATATATTTTAAAGGTTGACAAATAAACGAGTGGATAAGTTGCTTTTAATTTATACAACTTATCCACTCGTCTGCTGACTTGTCTGCTTGTAAACTGAAAACAATTAAAATCTAAATCCTATAGATGCATAGATGTTTCCCATGTTTTTTAATCCTACAGAGCGGGAGTCTGTATAGCGGTAGCCTAATCCGAGGACAGGAGTTATATAATGTTTCTTGTTGCTGTTCAGATACATAACCAATGATGCGTCATAATTTGTGCGTTTCCAGTCCTCACCGCCAAGCCATTTGGAGCCTCCAAGACTGGTTAAAGCCATAACACGCAGGTCGAAGGCTAATGGAAAGTTTGCATCGTTCATCAGCTTAAAGCCAAGCCCGCCGCCAAGACTTCCTCCGGAGAAGTATGTCCTGACATCATTTTTGCTATAAAGAGCAACGTTGCCTTCGTAGGCTGCAAATGCGTAGAGCCTTTTAGAGATGTCTACACCGAGTTTAAAAGATGTGTCAAACTGCCTGATGTTGTTGTGCCTGCAGGCCACTCCTTCTGAAACCTCAAAGTGCAAACGGTCTGTGAACGACTGTGCATGGCTAATGCCTGTTGATACACCAAGCATAAGCATGGTTGCGAAAACAATTCTTTTCATGTTAGTTCTGTTTTTTTGTATTTATGTTCTTGATTATTATTGCTGCAGCAAAAGTAAGTATAAATACAATTACGACCAAAAGAGAACTTATATATTTATGATAATATCACATCGTTAAACACAATGAAAGTAACTTGAAATTTTGTTTTGTAATTGGCGTTTAATGTGAATTTTTACAAAACTTCAGCCAAATACAAAACTAAGCTAATGGATTCTTCACTCTTCGTTCTTCACTCTATCCTTGTCATGTGGTATCCCATGCGCTTTAGCTGTACGGCAACTCCCATCAGGTATAGTTGGTGCAGGCAGGCAAGGTAGCCAAAGAAGGCTTCTTTTGTTCCAGGCTCTATGCGTTGGCGCATCAGAGAATTGTAGGCACGTGACGCACACTCGCCCGTAATTTTCTCAACGAGTGTGAAGTCTGCGCCTTTCAGATATAGAACTTCTTCACGTATATAATCGTCCATGCGGTCATACCCGCGCTTATTGCGTATATAGGCATACAGGTCATCAATTTTTGAATATATCTCCCATTCCGTGTCCCACATTTTGGCAACAGCCATACCAACGTACATCATCCATCCAAGAGAGACGGTAGGGTAGCCGTTGAATTCTCTTATACCGTCTGGTAAATACGCCTTGGCTATGCTCTCCCATTTGCCTTCCACGTCCGGACATTCCGGCAATTGTCTGTCCACCTCATCTATAGACATAAGGTACAGATGCAGGTCTTTTTTTATTATGTCTTCAAATTGTTCCATAATATAATACAAAGTTTGTTATATTTTTAGTCATAATATTGATTCTCTGATAAAATGCGGGAACAATTCTTCTCCATGTTTGGGTGAATATTCAAATCCTTCGTATGAAAAAGCCTTTAGTTGCTCAGGCGAGGAATTCCTGTTTTCAAGAATATATCTTACCATGGCTCCACGACAAGACTTCGCCCATACCGCCTGCATCTTAAGTGTTCCGTCAGGCTGGCGGACATAGAACAAGGGATGGATGACCTTGACTTCCTTCATCACCCGTCTCCAATCAAAAAGATGCTCATATTCCTCTGTGGACAGATGTACCAAAATACCATCGTCTGCTTTCACGCTGTCAATCAGTACACCGGTCAGTTTGTCTTTCCAATACTGGTTGACTGGCTTGTCGTTTGTTGCCTGCAAACTGACACAATGCTCCATGCGGTAAGGTACTATCGCGTCCATGGGTCTGAGCAGTCCATACAGGAAGCAGGTAATCCACAGATGTTTCTGGCCGAACATCAAGGCTTCGTCCGTGAGCGTGTTTGCCCTTAGATGCTTGTAGGCCTGACCGTTATAGGCAAGGATGGCGGGCATGGAGTTTGCACAGTGGAAGTTCTGATAGCGTTTCCAATTCTCGGCAGCCAACTTCCTGCTGCAATCCAACTGTCGGGCAAGCTCATCAATGTTCATCATTGTCATCTCGGCAGCCAATTCGTTGGCCACTGATTGAAAGAGCGGAGTGGATAAGGCCGCTTTCTCCGCCCTGTCATACATTATTTTTGCGTTAGCGAGAAGTATCTGCATAGCGAAATGTCATTATTAATTACTAAAGTTTCCTATTCGGAAAGTCTATTTCCCGATGCAGAGTAAATAACTCATTGATTATCAGATGTAAAACAAATGTAGGAACAATAGTTGAGCCGTTGCGAAAAACGGCAATCTTGCTACCGTAAATCACTGATTTACAAAGGTATATACTATTGTTTCCATATTTGTTTTCTCTTGTTTTCATGTTCTACTTACCAATACAGAGGGTGTAACGCTTTGATTATCAGTAGTTATTGCATAATTTGAACTATATTTGAGCCGTAGGACATACATAGAGTGTAATCCTCTTAAATCTCTGAATATCAGTGGTTTTG
Organism: uncultured Prevotella sp.; assembly: GCA_902477645.1. Classification (GTDB taxonomy): domain Bacteria; phylum Bacteroidota; class Bacteroidia; order Bacteroidales; family Bacteroidaceae; genus Prevotella. Next base: position 7,328 of record CABSIA010000138.1, read on the forward strand.
TTACTTTTATCGTTTCTTTCCTTACGTTGAGGATGTGACTCCTGATTAACATTCTCTACTTTCCCACGCAGATTTTCAACACATCTGATTATCAGTGTTTTACGTATTAAAAGGACGATAGTTGAGCCGTTGTCCTTTTGAAAACATTTTAGCTTGATTATCAGCTATTTGTCTAAGTTTTGCTTTCTCTTCTTTTCATTTTGAACCTAATTTTGCAGATTGTAAAATTAACATATTTAACATTCAATAACACGATATTGCTATGTGCTCATATCAAAACGTAGCGTAATCTTGCTTTGTTCTGCAGATCCAGTTGTTCAACATGAACACCTCGAAGAACTTGTATGTGTTCATTCTGGCATATGCTTTCATGCTTTTTGGAGAATGCAATTCTATCTTGGCTCGACATCTTGCCGATAAGATGTATGAGTTGCAATCTATATTACCTGTTCTAATGATTATGCAAAATTACCACAAATACTTTTCATTGTGGCATTTTTATACTGAAATCAGTCAAAACACCTCAAAATTTAACTTTCTTCAGTAAAGAGAAAGAAAAAATGGAGTATCAGCTATTCATACAAGTTTATTTCGTCATATACATATATATGGCTTTCATAAACCTGTAAACTCAATCTCTGTTCCTGTTCTAAGCCATTTGAGGTCATGACATTTGAGTTTAGAGAACATGTATATATACATGAGTAATTCTAAACTTAAACTTACATGCCATAAGT
>CABSIA010000139.1 GCA_902477645.1 uncultured Prevotella sp.
AAACGGCACTATGTAGACGCTAAACCAGTTGTGCTCTATCATCAGTGACACTATAACTGGGAACAGCGTTATCATCACGTACAGCATCATTATTGACCTTGGCTTCTCGAAATAGTCTTTTCTGAACAGAACTATGTATAAGGTGAATATCGTGACGAACATCAGCACGAAAATTATCTGGCCCAACATTGTTGTTACAATTTCTGTCTTCGACGCGCTTCTTCTCTGCACCTCTCTTTCAAATGCCGACAGCACACGGTATGTATATTCGTCTACTATCTCTCCACGGTCAATAATTTTCTGTCCGCTCATCACCATTCCGCTTGCCAGTGGAATGCCGCTCAGCAGGTCGCTCTTCTCTGTCTCGGTTCTTTCCTTGTCGTAAATGAGGTTTGGCTCAAGATAGTTTGTCAGGTTCAGTTTCTGCAGAATGTTTCTGTCTTTCGACAGTTTCTCGTCTTTAAGCAGAGCCTCGTAAGCCGACATTGTAGAATACAGACAGTTTATCTGTGTTGGCGTGGCGTTCTTTTCCACGACAACCTTAACCATGCTGGTGGTGTCGCGTGCAATAGTATTATATTCGGGTGTGTCCATAATGCCTGCCTGATACAGCCTGTGCATTCTGTCAATGAGCACAGCCCTGTTGCCTTTAGACAGGCCGGCGAGGTCGTCGGCGAAGTCGGTGTTGAACTTTGCGATCTGTTTTTCTTCCTGGCTGCCGTCGAGGTTGTAGTATGGCATTATTGTTTTCAGTATTGAGTCATGCTCATGCTTTATGGCCTCTTCGGTTTTGTAGATAGGAAAGTCGAACTGGGCGATGAACGACTGGTACATCCATGGCTTGCCGACATCATATCTGTATATGTTGCTGTTCCGGTCGCGTGGCAGGAACCATACTATTATCGTGACGCTTATTGTTACAAGCAAAATTCTCATGGCCACATTGTGCCAATATCTGTTTTCTTTTCTTTTAAATATGCTCATGCTTTTCCTTATTCTGGGTAATACTTTGCGAAAATACAAAAAAAAATCGCAAAAGTCAAGAAAATATATTAATTTTGCAGAAAAATTTTATTTCTCTTCAATAACAAGATGTCAGAAAGAAAAGTCAGAGTGCGTTTCGCACCAAGTCCGACAGGACCTTTGCACATTGGCGGCGTACGTACCGCATTGTATAATTACCTTTTTGCCCGCCAGCATGGTGGCGACTTGGTATTCCGCATTGAGGATACCGATTCTCATCGTTTTGTTCCCGGTGCCGAGGAATATATCATAGAGTCTTTCCGCTGGCTGGGTATAGAGTTCGACGAGGGGGTAAGCTTTGGCGGCGACCACGGACCTTACCGGCAGAGTGAGCGCCGTAACATCTATAAGCAGTATGTTAATCAGCTTCTCGACGCAGGCAAGGCATATATAGCATTCGACACTCCCGGGGAATTGGAGGCAAAGCGCGCTGAGATACAGAATTTCCAGTACGACGCGCGTACACGTATGTCTATGCGCAACTCGCTTACCATGGATGCCGCTGAGGTAGAGTCACGTATGGCAGATGGCGAGCAGTATGTCGTAAGGTTCAAGATTGAGCCGGGCATAGAGGTTCATGTCAATGATATGATTCGTGGTGACGTTGTCATCAAGAGCGACATTCTCGACGATAAGGTTCTCTACAAAAGTGCCGACGAGTTGCCGACATATCATCTTGCCAATATTGTCGACGACCACCTTATGGAGATTTCCCACGTCATACGTGGCGAGGAGTGGCTGCCGAGCGCGCCTCTTCATGTTTTGCTCTATAGGGCTTTCGGATGGGAAGATACCATGCCACGCTTCGCCCATCTGCCCTTGCTGCTCAAGCCCGAGGGCAAGGGAAAACTCTCTAAGAGAGACGGCGACCGCCTTGGTTTCCCTGTGTTCCCGCTCGAGTGGCACGACCCGAAGAGCGGTGAGGTTTCAAGCGGATATCGTGAGAGCGGATATTTCCCGGAGGCTGTTGTCAACTTCCTCGCATTGCTTGGATGGAATCCGGGTACAGAGCAGGAGTTGTTCTCACTCAGCGAGCTTGTGAAGGCCTTTGACATTAGCCGTTGCTCAAAGGCTGGTGCCAAGTTCGACTATCAGAAGGGTATTTGGTTCAACCACGAGTATATCCTCCGCAAGAGCGATTCTGAGATTACGCAGCTTTTTGCGCCTATCGTAGCCAATAACGGTATCGACGAGTCTATGGAGCGCATTACAAAGGTTGTGTCGATGATGAAAGACCGGGTGAGCTTCGTACGCGAGCTGTGGCCGCTGTGCTCGTTCTTCTTCATTGCGCCTACAGAATACGATGAGAAGACACGCAAGAAACGCTGGAAGGAATATTCTGCCCAGCAGATGACTGAGCTTGCCGACGTGCTCTCCGCCATCGGCGATTTCTCAGTCGAGGGGCAGGAGCCTGTAGTGATGAAATGGATAGAGGAGAAAGGATACAAGCTTGGCGACGTGATGAACGCCTTCCGTCTTGCACTTGTCGGAGAGGGTAAGGGACCCGGAATGTTCGATATCTCCGCATTCCTTGGCAAGGAAGAGACTCTCAAGCGTCTGCGTAGGGCTATTGACGTTTTGAAATAAAGTCCTGTAAGTCTGTCTAATCTTATACTACAGATTATGTATAATTTGGTTATCCATGGCTATCAGCTCGGAGTAATGGTTGCAAGCCTGTTCAACAAAAAGGTCGCCACCATGTGGAAAGGCGAGCGGCAGGCTCTCGACTTGCTACGGGACAAAGTAGACCCCAATGCCAAATATATCTGGTTCCATGCCGCCTCGCTTGGAGAATTTGAGCAGGGACGTCCGCTAATGGAGCGCATCCGTAAGGAGCATCCTGAATATAAGATTTTGCTCACGTTCTTCTCGCCTTCGGGCTATGAGGTACGTAAAAACTACGAGGGTGCCGACATTATCTGCTACTTGCCTATCGATACACGCCGCAACGCCATCACATTTCTGCGCACGGTAAAGCCCGTTATGGCGTTCTTTATCAAATATGAGTTTTGGTACAACTACCTCCACATACTGAAGTATCGCAATATCCCGGCTTATAGTGTGTCGAGCATATTCCGCCCAAATCAGGTGTTCTTCAAGTGGTATGGCAAACGGTACGGCAATGTGCTGAAATGCTTCACGCGTCTGTTTGTACAGAACGGCCAGTCGAAAGGGCTGCTCTCCACAATAGGCGTCAACGATGTTGACATAGTGGGCGATACACGTTTCGACCGTGTGCTGCAGATAAAGGCGGCATCGCGTAAGTTGCCCATAGTTGATGCTTTCAGACAGCAGCGCAAAGTGTTTGTGGCAGGCTCGTCGTGGCAGCCGGATGAGGACATATTCATAAAGTTTTTCAATGAGCATGCCGACTGGAAACTCATCATTGCGCCACACGTTATAGGTGAGGATCACCTCAAGCAGATTATGTCGAAGCTAAAGCGTAAGGCTGTGCGCTATACGCAAACCACACCAGAGGAGGCTGCCGACGCCGATGTGCTCGTCATAGACTGTTTCGGGTTGTTGTCCAGCATATACCACTATGGTGATATCGCATACGTTGGCGGAGGTTTCGGAGTGGGCATCCACAATGTGCTTGAGGCTGCGGTATGGGACGTTCCTGTATGCTTCGGGCCAAACAACCAGCGTTTCCGTGAGGCGCAGGGACTTAAGAAGTCGGGTGGGGGATTTGAAATCTCCTCGTATGAGGACTTTGAGCGCATTATGACAACATTTATCTCCAATCCGGAAGAAATACTAAAAGCAGGCAAGTCGGCAGGCGAATATGTACAGAGCCTTGCCGGAGCCTCAGATAAGATACTAAATGCCATCAGTTTCTGATGGCATTTTTTGTAGAACTTATGCCCCCTGTCCCCCCGGCGGGGGTGTGTGGAAAAATATTTGGGGGGACAATATATCACGTTGGAAGGCTGTAGGGCCGCTATGTATAGCGGTCGCAAGCAATAATTGGCTTTCAGCCCACTTCTGCCAATATAGCCCGTTTCATAGTTTATCAGCATTGATACATTTAACGGCTCTACTGTATTCAAATCAATAATATTGTAAGTAATTTTTTAACGTGTCCTTGTAAAAGTGCTCAGTGTGTATGACCACGTAAAAGAGTGCTTATATATGCTGTTAAAATAAGATTATTAATCTTAAGGCAGTAAGATTAATAATCTTAAGGCCGTAAGATTAATAATCTTATCGCCAACGCAACCGTATGTGTTTTCGAACGCAGCCTGATGAATTCGTCAGCGCATACGGAAAAATCCGAAAAATATAAAGAATAATTACCAAATAATAAAAGCCGCAAAATGTTGCGGCTTTTATGTGCGCTTCTTTTAAGCGTCGGTTGATTTTCTGTTGTATGCTATTTTATCAATTCCGATGCTCCCTTAGCTGTAGGAGGGATGGGGAGTATGTTCCCATCTCCGTCATAGCTCATAGGCTCTGCAATAATCGAGCGGCTATAGCTTGTTCCGTCGTGCAGTCCCCCGTTGTGTGAGAAGAATAGCCACTGGTTGCGGAAGTTGACGATTGCAGGGTGGGTGGTGTTTGAATTGCCTGCTATCTCCGATATTATGCCCATGGCCTTGTAGGGTCCCTCAATGCGGTCAGCCACGGCGTATGCGATCTTCTCGGGCCATTCGCTGGCGTATGTCAGGTAATATTTGCCGTTGTATTTATGTACCCATGGCGCCTCTGTGAAATTCGGCACGTCGATGCGGTGGATGTCGCCGTCAATCTCGGTCATAGAGTCCTTTAGCTTTGCATAGTAGCACTCACGGTTGCCCCAAATGATATAAGGTGTGTTGTCATCATCTATGAATATTGCGGGGTCTATACATGCCCAACTGTGGTGGGAGTCGAAACAATTCTCGTTAGTAAGAAGAGGCTTGCCCAGAGCGTCACGGTAGGGGCCTGTGATCTTGTCGCTTACGGCAACGCCTATTCCGCACCAGTTTGTCGACACATACCAGTAGTATTTGCCGTTGCGTTTTGCCACGTGTCCGGCATAGGCCTGTTTGCTCTTTGCCCATTTAAAGTCATCGATGTGTAGCGGCGATGGATATTCAGTCCAGTGCCTCATGTCTGTAGTTGAATATAGCAGCCAGTCGCGCATTACGTATTTGCTTTGCCCTCCTCGCATATCGTGACCTGCAAAAAGCCAAAGCGTGTCGTTCTCAACAAACACGGCAGGGTCGGCGGTGTGCTTATCTCGGATTATAGGGTTGCCGTTGCTCTCAAAATCGTGCCTCAGCACATATCCCCACCGCTGCTGCAGACGCTCCAGCTCGTCTTTAGTAACCGATATCACCGAGCCGTGGCGTGGGAAAAAGTCTTTGCGGAAAGACTCCGGTTTCGGTGTAAATGTGCGCAGGTCTTTTGAGCGTTGAAACTCATATCGTCCGCTTCCGTATAGGTCGTACATCAGAATCCAGTCGCCGCTGCCGTCGTGCAGAGGGAACACGCTGCTGCCCTCAACATGGGTGCGTGTGCCGGCGTAAGCGTCGAGATATTTGAAGTCCTCCTTCCAAGGTCCGAAGAGGCTTTTCGATGTTGCCTGCTGTATGCCGTTCTTAATCTCTTTGTTGTTTTCGTCCTTAGTGTTGCCCTTATAAAAAAGGTGGTATTTGCCGTCTTTGTATATTATGTCGTTGTCGATAGAGCCGTATTTTGCAGAGAAAAGTTTTTTAGGCTCGCTTTCAAATGCCGTGAAGTCCTTATTGGCGTATGCGTAGTATGTTATCAGACTTTGGCGGTTGTCGTTGGTGCGCTGAAGTGTGAAGTATATCATCATCTTCTTTGCCTTCTTGTCGTATATAGTCTGAGGTGCCCATACCCAGTATGCGTCGCTAAAAGCCGGCCAGTCCTTGCCAAGAACTATTTTTGAGTGAGTCCAGTTTACAAGGTCTGCAGACTTCATTAAAACGATGCCCGGATTTTCTTTCCATCCATATTTCACGGTCTGCATGTCGGTAGCCACAATGTAGTAGTATCCGTCCTCGCCTCTCAGAATGTGGGGGTCGCGTATGCCCCCGCTCTCGCTTATCGAGTCGCTGCTGATTATCGGGTTGTTGTCGTTGAGCGCATACCAGTTTTGTGCATCCTCGCTTATTGCAAAGCGCAGATGCTCCTGTTTGTCGCCTCCGCCCTCAAAATAGGCAAACAGATAGCCGGCATAGTTGTCTGTGGCAGGCTTTGTCTTTGCCTCTGCCGGTGTGAGCAGGCAAAGTGCCGCTGCAAAAGTCAATAGTTTTCTCATAGAATATTTCTTAGCCCTCAAAGTAATTTATTCATTAGTATAACTTCTCGTTAAGGTTTATAACCTTAAAACCTCACTCATTGTTGTATGCTATTCTGAAATTGATAGGCATTTCGTATTCCACCTTTACGGGCACTCCATATCTCAGCCCGGGTTCCCATTTCGGCATTTCCTTAATCACCTTTGTGGCTTCCTTGGCAAAGGCGTCGAGCGCGCGCTGTTTTACGGTCTTTTGCTCGTCGCCTTGCAGTTTGCGGAACGGCAGTTTGTCCTCTACGGTAATTCGGTTGTCCTTTACCTGTACGTTTGTTATGCTTCCATCGCGCTCGATGCAGAATTTCATGGTCGTAACACCTTCCAGACCGTAAACGTTTGCCTCGCGCGGGAAGTCAATCTTGTGGCTCAGGTAGTAACGTAAGTTTCGTTCGCCGCCCATAAACCGCGGGTTTCGTGAGCGTTTTTCTTTTGGAATTCTAAGTTTCGAGTAGTTCAGGTATTTAAGCCTCTCTGCCAGTTTCTCCACTTTTACCGTACGCAGCATAACACGCCCCTCAGGGCTTATAAGATACATGGCCGGTATCCATTTTATATTGAAGAGCTTATACGTCTGTGTCTCCCTCATCTTTTTCAGCTCCGATATCTGCATTCCCAGCATCTTGTTGTCATTAATGTATTTCTGCCATACTTTCTGGTCGGTATCGTAAGAAATATGTATGAACACAATGCTGTCGCTGGAGTATACATACGACAGGTCGTTGAGTGCCGGCATGTCTTTGCGGCAGTCGGGGCACCACGATGCCCAGAAATGCAGAACCACGTATCGTCCGCGCAGCGAGTTGAGACTGATGTTGTGTATGCTGTCGAGCATAATGTCGGGCACCGGTGTCCCCGTTGGCAACATGGTAGACGAGTATAGCGAATCGAGGTCTTCGGCCTTCGATGGCGTTGTCATTGTGACAATGGCAAATAATAATAGTAGCAGGTGTTTCATATCTGTAGTTTTTTTATTTTATAACATTACAAACGATGATATGCAAAGGTAGAAAAAAATTGGAGAAACTGATATCTTTTTGATTACTATTAACAATCGGCTTTAATTTTTTTACAAAAGGTCACAATACAGTGAGGTGTATTGCGTTTTAAATAAATCAAAAAATGAGTGCAGATTATAAAACAGAGTAAAAAAATGAATACAACAAATCGTACAATATCTCTGAAAGTGATGATGCTTATAGCCTTCGCTTTAGTTTGGATGCCCTCACAGGCTAAGGATGATAATGAAAATGGCACAGACGAGCATGACTTTATAACCATCAAATATTGTGATAGCTATGAAGACTTGGAGGATGATAACTGGCAAACGGCAGACTCTGTGTGGTTGGTCGCCAAAAGCCGCTCAAGCCAGTATTGGAAGGGGGGAGGCGATTATGTCTTCAAATCGGACAATGATGATTTGAAGAATCATTTGAAGAAAAAGGCATTTGCCGTGATGTACAATGACACATTGCTGATTAATGCCAGATTATACAATGTGTCTTCTGGCTATGCCCGCGGATATAGAATGGTGGACGGAAGACTTATATTTAAATATTTTCCAAAGGGTAATCCGTCTTTAATAGTGATGACTGGCGGCGGATTGATAGGAGGACTTCTTACAGCAGCAATAGACCAAGATAGGGCGCAAAAGAATGTATGCTATCTCATTACACCTGGGGAGCGCTCGGTTTCTGTTATTGGCAAAAAAAT
>CABSIA010000140.1 GCA_902477645.1 uncultured Prevotella sp.
AACCAAAACGCTTAGGAAAGTGAGCTAAATTTGGTACAACGAACTGGACACCCTACCTTATAACCTTATAACCTTATAACCTCATGACCTTACAACCTTCTTTTGTGAACGATTAACAATCGTTTTGCTGTACGATTAATAATCGTTCAGCGTTACGATTAACAATCGTACAGGGATTGAGGTCAAATACAGGCTGTTTTTGTAAAAGATATATAAGGGTTAGATTTTGAGGTTTTAGGCTATGAGATGTAGTATCATTTTTCACCTCACAACCTCATGACCTCACAACCTTATAACCTCAATTATTTTTTATACAGGAAGTGGAATGTGCCTTCCTTGATGCTGAAGGTGCCGCCTGCGAACGTCAGCCCTACTACAGCCGTCTTGCGTGGCGATACCTCGGCAAAGCTGTTGTGGGTATGGAACACGTATTGCCATTGGCCCTCGGAATCTTGGAATATGTCACCATGCCCTGTGCCGTAATACCCTATGTTGGTTCGGCTAATGATGGGCTTTTCAGCTTTTTCCCATGGGCCAAAAGGCGATTTTGCCTTTGCCAATCCCACGGCATAGTCGATGTTGCGGAAATCGTTGGCAGAATAGAACATATAATATGTATCGCCGATGTGGAGCACGGTAGGACCTTCGGTTACGGTCCACGGTGCGTTTTCGGTGTTCTCCCAGCCGAAGGTAGCCGTGATGCACTCCTTTACGGTTTCTTCCTTTATGCTCATTAGGTCGTCTGACAGCTCTGCCACAAAAATGCGATTGCCGTTTTGCAGGCGTACGTGGTAGAGATATGCCTTGCCGTCGTTGTCGAACAAGACGAACGGGTCGATGGTTTTGCAAGGAGCCTCAATCATCCGCCTCTCGCTCTGTGTGAATGGTCCTGCGGCTGATGTGGCTGTGGCTACGGCAATTTGCTCGTTGGCTGTATAGAACATGTAATATGTGCCGCCATGCTTCAAAACCTGAGGTGCCCAAAAGCCTTCTGTGCCGAAAGATGTGTTCTTTGTTAGGCAATAGCCATTACTTGCACCTGCGGGACCAGTCCACTGCTGAAGGTCGGCAGACTTATAAGTCATAAAACCAGTTGAGGAGTTGGCTCCTGTGCCGTAGAGATAGTATGTGCCGTCGTCGTCGCGGAAGATTGTAGGGTCTGCCTCCGTCAGCACGGTCTTGTTCTCCGGCTTAGGATTGTCATCGGGCATTACAGGCTGCGTGGCATCGTCGTTTGAGCCACACGACGGCAATGCGGGACAGACTGCCATGAAGGTCAGAGCCGCACATGTCTTGAATGTAAAATGATTGATTTTGGTCATGGTTGTTATGTTTTTAGTTTTTAAATTCTGTGTGCAAAATTAACATCTTTCATCATTTACCACAGGTATTATTGTCTTGATTATGGGTATTTTCGTGTTTTAGACAAAATTACAGCGCAAAAATACCTGTTAAACCATTATCATTTATTAACTTTGTCTCCATATAAAAGAAAATCTATCTACATGAGACACCTAATATTTCTATTTACTTTTATTCTCTCAAGCATGCCTGTGCTTGCGTCAAGTTTCAGTTTTATGCATCTCGACACCTCCAACGGATTGCCCAATCTGCAGGTGGAGGCTATCGCCCAAGACTGGGACGGATATATATGGATAGGCACACGCAATGGTCTGGCAAAATACGACGGCTACAACGTTCAGGTGTATAACCACACTAAGGGACAGCAGCATTCGCTGGTACACAACTTCGTGCACGGGCTGTTTGTTGACTCCCAGGGCAGGCTTTGGATTGGTACGGAGAACGGAGTGAGCAGATATCGCCCTGAGACTGACGATTTCTGCTGCTACAGAAATATCTCGGGCTATTGCACAAGTTTTGCCGAGTGCCGGGACGGCCGCATCCTTACAGGCACCGACAGGCTATTCGTGTATGACAGCAAGGTGGACTCGTTTGTGGTTTATCCGTCTATGATTCAAGGCGACATAGCATCAATAGCCCGCGATAAAAAAGGCAATATATATGTTTCGACCAGCCGCGGCGTGTTCTCGCTTAATCCTGCCCTGACAAGCATAACCCAACTAAACAAAAACACACATTACGACTTTTCGGGCAGCAAGAGCGTCATCATACCGCTGTTTGTAGATTCCCGGCAAAGTCTTTGGACGGGAAATAACGACGGGGGCGTTGACAAGACTGACCTCAAGACGGGGAACAGAAAACAATATTCGCCTGGGGAACTGACGGGCGGCATTGTGCGCTCCATAGCCGAAGACAAACAGCGGCGGATATGGTTAGGAACGGAGAATGGCGTTGCAGTCATATCGCCCAACGGAAACATTGTGCGCTTTAAAAAAGAATACGACAACCCAAACAGCCTCAGCGACAATGCCATATACTGCATTTTGTCTGACACGAACGACAACATCTGGATAGGCTCGTATTTTGGTGGCGTGGACTATCTGCCCAACCATAAGTCGCCTTTCCGCTATCATAAACCGAGTATGGCAGAAGGAGCACTGAGGGCACGCATCCCACGAATGATTACCGAGAGCGACCCCGGCACGTTCTGGATAGCGACAGAAGACAACGGCATACATATTTACGATGCCAACACTGGACTTTTCACACCGTTTACAAACATTCCGAATCTCGGAACAAACATCCACAGCATATATTACGACCGTGGGCGGCACGACATGTGGATAGGCACACGCTTTAACGGCTTGTTCCGCTACAACACCGTAAGCCGGAAGAGCGAGAAATATTCCCGACTGCAAGGCGTACCGTCGGAAGGCATATTCTACATCTGCCAGGCAAGTGGCGGTACGCTTTGGGTGGCTACTATGGACGGATTGAGAAGATACGACCCAAAGAACAACACTTTCAAAGCTGTGGGCAACAAGGTGCTGGACAACACGTTTGTCTACTCGCTGCACACCGACCGCAAAGGCTGGCTGTGGGCCGCAACGACAAGCGACGGACTATATTGCATTCAAGGAAAACGCATCACGCACTACAGCAAGGAGAACCATAGCGGACTGACCGACAACTATATAATTACAGTTTTTGAGGACTCGCGCGGAACGCTTTGGATAGGAACCAACAACAACGGACTTTTCTATTTAGACTCTAAAAGCGGAAAGATAAAACCTGCCACTTGCGGACTGCCGGAACAATGCACGATATGCAGCATTGTGGAAGACGCCCGGCACCGCCTGTGGATAGGCACCGACCGCGGACTTTATCTATACAGCCCCAAGGAGAGCCTGCGCCGCTTTGCAGCGGGGGCTGAGCTGCCTGTGGGACAATTTAACTTCACGTCGGCATATCTCGCATCGGACGGCAACATAATGATGGGCACTTTTAACGGTCTGATAGCGTTTGACCCAAAACGGACAATAGAAAAGCCCGCTGACATGCACGTCCATTTCAAGAAACTCTATGTGAACGGTAAACTTGCACGGCCGGCAGAGACGGACTCGCCACTGAGGGGCAACATAGACCGCACGGACGAGATAAGGCTGAGCTATGAGGAGGCACGGTCGTTCAACATAGAATACGGAGTGGTGATGCCCGGGGCGGCAGAGAGCGTGCAATACCAGATACGCGTCGACGGCATCGACCGCTCGTGGCGCAATGTGGGCACAGAGCGCAACTTCTACGGCTATCTGCTGCAGCCTGGCACTTACACTCTGCACGTAAGGGCAAACACTGGGAGGGCAGGTTTTCAACCTGCCACAATGAGGGATAATAGCAGGTTGGAAACCTGCTCTCCCAGTGACGGATGCGCCGAAAGGACTCTGCGGATTGTGGTAGAGGCTCCATTCTATCGCTCTACATTAGCTTACATCATATATTTTCTGCTGCTTTGCGGAGTGGCTATAAGCATACTGCTATTCTACAACATGCGAATGAAGGAGCAGGCGGAGATAAGGTTCGTAAACATGGAGAAGGAGAAGGTGAAGGAGGTGGACAAGATGAAGTCGGACTTCTTCACCATGGTGTCGCATGAGCTGAAGACTCCGCTGTCACTGATTGTGGCTCCGCTGAGGGGCATAGCAGGCAAGATTGCGGACAGGGAAGTGAACAACTCATTGGATATGGCAATACGCAACGCCACGAAAATGGAAAGGCTGATAAACGAGCTGGTAACGTTTAACAAAATCGAGACGGACAACTTCCCGTTCTATGTGCAGCAGGGCAACCCCGTGGAGTTTGTGCGCATGGCTGCGGGCAACTTCAAGGAAATGGCTGAGGCAAAGGGACTTAATCTAAAAATCAATGATATTGACAACGGCGAGGAGGGATGGTTCTCGCCTTCATATCTTGACCATATTCTGAACAATCTGATGTCGAATGCCATGAAGTTTACTCCACAGGGTGGCACAATAACCATCAGTGCTGAGACTGTGCAGGCAGAAGGCTCAAAAGACTTGATGCTGAAAATGCAGGTGGCTGACACGGGCATAGGAATTGTGAAGGAGGAACAGGAAAAGATTTTCGGCAGATATTATCAGACGAAACGAGGATACAACGCCAACAGCAACGGATGGGGCATTGGCTTGGCTCTGGTAAGCAGGCTGGCGGAGATTCACAAAGGAAGCGTGAGCGTGGAGAGCGAATTGGGTAAAGGCTCGACGTTCACCGTAACAGCAAACATCTCGGAGAACGCCTTCAGCGAAAAAGACAAGCTGTCGCCTGAGAACGAGATTATTACGGCTAAGGATTTTCTCGAGAGGCACACTGGGAGGGCAGGTTTCCAACCTGCCACAACGACGGATGAAGTGGCAGCAACGGATAATGGCAGGTTGGAAACCTGCCCTCCCAGCCACACCATACTTGTGGTTGAGGACAACGAGGACTTGCTAAAATTCCTTCGCGAGCTGTTTGCCACCGACTATAATGTGCTGACGGCCAAAGACGGACAGGAGGCATGGGACACGGCGATTGGCAGGCTGGACATAGAGCTGATACTATCGGACGTGATGATGCCGCGCATGACGGGCAGCGAGCTGTGTAACCTGATAAAGGGCAACATGGCAACATCGCATATCCCCGTAATGCTGCTTACGGCCAAGGGCGACCCTGAGGACGTGAAGGAGGGCTACAGCAACGGTGCCGATGTCTACATAAAGAAACCGTTTGACCCTGTGGCTCTGCGCATGCAGGTGGAGAATATTCTGCGACTCGTGCGCAACAGACAGGAGCGCATCGCTAAAAACAGCAATGAGGAGGCGAAAAACAACGAGACGCTGACTAACTAAGCTGGACAAAGATTTCATACGCCGTATAAGCGAGCTTATAGACCAAAACTTGGGGAACACAGGCTTCTCTGTCACCGACATCTGCAACGAGATGAGCATCAGCCGCAGTCTGCTGCACACAAAAATGAAAAGCCTCATGAATATCTCGGCTGGCGACTACATAAGGCAAAAGCGCATAGAGATGGCATGCGGAATGCTGGCTGAGGGACACAACGTTTCAGAAACTGCATACGGCTGCGGTTTCTCTGACCCCAGCTATTTCTCTAAGGTGTTTAAAAAAGTAAAGGGTGTGGCGCCGTCGGAGTATGTGTGAGGTTATAAGGTTTTAAGGTTATGAGGTCGCTGCACTTTCAGGTTATTTTAGGTTTTCAGGTTTTAGGTCGCTTCGCTTTCAGGTTATTAGGTGAAAAATGTAATCTCACCTTAAAACCTCAAAACCTTTATAACCTCACAACCTCATAACCTTAAAACCTACAAACTTCAAAATTCTATCGTCACAACTTCATTCTTCTTGCAAGAAATTGTGGCAACGCCATTGGCATCTATTGATGCTGTGATTTTCTTTCCATTGACTTTTATGCTTGCCTCGCTGAGCTTGCATCTTCCATTCAAGCTGCGGACCTTGAGCGGTGCGCCGCCTTTGGAAACGATTTTGGCAGACGTGAGTTTGCCGCTGTGCCATGCCTCGTCTACTATGAAGTTGCCTTGCGCCTTTAGGCCCCTGACAGAGCCGTCAGCCCAAGCCGAAGGAAGGGCGGGAAGCAGAGTTACGACATCGTCGAACGACTGAAGGAACATCTCGCAGATTCCGCTGGTGCAACCATAGTTGCCGTCTATCTGGAACGGAGAGTGGGCATCGAAGAGATTGTAGTAACAGCCGCCTTGGTTGGACATGGCTATGGCATAGTCTGTGGAATGACGGAGAGCCTTTGAGAGATTGTTGTGGGCACGGTCGCCATCGAGGCAGCGGGCGTAGGTGTTTGTCTGCCATCCCATTGACCATCCCGTCACGTCTCCGTTGCGGGCTATCATGGCGTTGTATGCGGCACGGAACAGACGCTGGCTCTCTGCATCGGTGGCGTAGGCGCTTACCATACTGTAAGGGTAAAGGCACATGAGGTGTGAGAGGTGGCGGTGCTCAGGGTCTTCCAATGGATGGTCTTTCCACTCGGAAATGCACACCTTACCACCATATTGTTCTGTCCACAAACCCTTGTCGAAGTTGCGGTAGAGGTCTTCTATTGCCGCTATCTGGGCTGATGTGAGGGGAGAATTTGCACCAAGCTCGGCATGGCCCTTGAATATCTCATCAAGCAGCTCGTAGCCTGTCTGCTGTGCAAATGCGGTGACGCAGAAGGGACCATGCTCGGGCGAGAACTCATCGTTGATGACGTACTTACCACGGGCATCCTTGGTGGCTACGGACTTTACGAACAAGGCACACTGGTACATAACGGGCAAGGCTTTTTTCAAGAAGTCCTTGTCGAGAGTGTATTTGTAATATCGCCACAGATGCGAGCAATACCATGCGCCAAGAGTCTTCATGCCGTTGTTTGCCCATGTGCTTGTTCCGCCAAAGATGTTATTCTCTACGGCAACCATCCAGCCCTCAGAGCCTGGCACAATCTTGCGGGCAAGCTGATACCAAGGAGAGTTGGAACCCGGTGCGCCAAGGTCGATGATGTGGTTGAGGAAAGGCAGATGCATCTCGGAGAGGTTTGCAGGGTCGGCAGGCCAGTAGTTCATCTGAACGTTGATATCGGCATGTATGTCGCAATGCCAGAACGGAGAGTTAGAGCGGTCGTTCCATATACCCTGCAGGTTGCTTGGGGCATGAATGGTGGTGTCGAGGTTTGCGCCGATGGTGAAATATCTGCCATACTGGAAATAGAGCGATTCAAGGAAGAGTCCGTCCTTGGTTGTCTTGTTTTGCTCCGAGGCATTATAGAATTTCACGAGTTCCTCGGTGGTCTTGGTGCTTGAGCCGCCAATGTTCAGCTCCGTGCGTCCCATAAGTTGCTCGTGAAGCTGCTTATGGGCAGCGAGGAGCTTCTTGTAGCCAAGCCCCCCTGCCCCCGGAGGAGGGTTTTAATATTAACCTGAGTTCGGGATAAGAAATACTCTTTAAAAGTTGGTAATCTCAATAATTTTTAGTACCTTTATAGTTGGGAATCAAATATTTATAAAATAAAGGGCACCAAGACTATGGAGATTACCAAAGACAAAATTACTGAGATTTTTTGTATTATTGACGATTTTTGCAAAGAATATGACGCAGAAATAGAGAAAATGGCAATACCAGCCCCCAATGGGCGCAAGCGCAGAAAGCGGAATTGGGCAATGAGCCGTTCAGAGATAATGGCTATTCTCATTTACTTTCACTTCAACACATTCCGTAATTTCAAGCATTACTATCTGTTCTATGTGCAGAATCACTTGCGTGACTTGTTCCCCAGCCAGCTCTCATACAACCGTTTCATTGAGCTTGAGCCAAGAGTTGCCGTCGAGATGATGATGTTCCTGCAACTGTTCTGCTTCGGCAGATGTACCGGCATCAGCTTCATTGACAGCACTTGTGTTCCTGTCTGCCATAACAAACGCATAAACAGAAACAAGGTGTTCAAGGGATATGCAGAAATCGGCAAGAGCACAATGGGATGGTATTTTGGATTTAAGCTTCACCTGATATGCCTTAATTCCGCAACACTATTATAAATATAACTTTTTAAGTACCTGAGCAACAAA
>CABSIA010000141.1 GCA_902477645.1 uncultured Prevotella sp.
AAGGAGATACTGGAACCCGGATGGCGCACGGTATATGGGCACGACACGCCTACCGACGACGACGAGCAGAAAAAACAAGCCAGCGAGGAGCGCACACTTCCCGCCTTTACCGTAGGAGAAAGCGGACCGCACGAGCCGACACTGACAGAGAAAAAGACAACTCCACCAAAATACTACACCGAGGCAACGCTGCTGCGGGCAATGGAGACCGCCGGAAAGTTCGTAGAAGATGAGGAACTTCGGGCAGCCCTGAAAGAGAACGGCATAGGCAGACCGTCATCGAGAGCGGGCATAATAGAGACTCTCTTCAAACGCCACTACATACGCCGTGAGCGCAAAAACCTTGTAGCCACGCCCACTGGCATGGAGCTTATAGACACCATAAAGGAAGAGCTGCTGAAGAGCTGCGAGCTTACAGGCATCTGGGAGAAGAAACTCCGTGATATTGAGCATGGCGCCTACAATCCCGCACAGTTTGTTGATGAGCTGAAACAGCAAATTTCTGACATCGTAATGGATGTGTTGCGTGACAACTCAGCACGCCACGTCACCATAATCTCAGAGGAAAAACCTGCCAAGAAAACAGTCACAAAAAAGAAGACTGCCGAGAAGAAAAAGAATGTAGGGCAAGCCCCCCTACCCACCGGTGGGGGGAGTAGTAATCCCGATACCAATCCTGCCCCCCCCCAACGGGAGGCAGGGGGGGCTGCCGCAGACGATATAGCCGGCAAGCCATGCCCTGTATGCGGAAAAGGAATCATTATAAAAGGCAAAACCGCATACGGATGCAGCGAATGGAAAAACGGATGCGCGTTCCGCAAACCGTTTGAGGAACTGTAGGGCCGTTACAGGTAACGTCCATACAAAAATAATAAAACAGCATTCTCTGCGTTATTATCCATAAAGGATATTATTAATGAGACGTTTACACAAAAACATAATATACAAGATATACGCATTGGCAATGATGGCCGTCTTAGTCATCATAATGTCATCGTGCGGAGCCGACCGCAATCTTAAAAAGGGTGAGAAATATCTTGCACTCGGAGAATACTATGACGCAGCCAACGAGTTTAAGCAGGCTTACCGCAAGACACCACCCAAAGAACGTGACAAACGGGGACGCACAGCACTGAAAATGGCATCGGCTTACGACAAGAGCCTACAGACAGCAAAGGCTATCGCCGCCTACCGCAACGCAATCAGATATAAACAGGCCAGTGCCGAAGACTATCTCGCACATGCCCGCCTGCTGCTGAAGAGCGGCGGCTATAAAGAGGCAGCGCAGATTTTCGAGATGCTTCTCGACTCCATGCCCGATAACAAGCTGGTTATCAACGGACTTGAGACCGCACGCAAGGCGCAGGGACTGAAAGATGCCGGCAGCAGATATACCGTGAAGCGCATGGATGTTTTCAACTCACGCAGAGCCGACTACTCGCCCATGCTTTTCGGTGAGGATCACGACAAGCTCTATTTCTCGTCGACAAGAAACGAGGCACAGGGCGACGAGCTTAGTGGCATTACGGGACAAAAGCCTGGCGATATATTCGTGAGCGAGAAAGACGACAAGGGAAAATGGAGTAAGCCTGAGCCTGTAAGTGGCGGACTGAACACCGACTATGATGAGGGCGCATGTGCTTTCTCGCCAGATGACCGCACAATGTATCTTACCCAATGCTCGTCAGACCCCTCATATCCAAGATATGCAAAGATAATGACATCAAACCGCAGCGATGCGTCATGGGGAAAGCCCACAGAGCTGAAACTGTCGAACGACACATTGTCAAGCTTCGCACACCCTGCCATATCGCCCGACGGCGAGTGGCTTTATTTCACATCGGATATGCCGGGAGGCAAAGGCGGACTGGATATATGGCGGGTGAGAATTACGGCAGCAGGCTTGGGAGGAGTAGAAAACCTTGGCGAGCCTGTAAACACGGCAGGCGACGAGGCATTCCCCACATTCCGGCCAAATGGCGATTTATATTTTTCAAGCAACGGCCATCCCGGTCTTGGAGGCTATGATATTTTCATTGCTACCATAGGCAAAGACCACCGCTACCATCTTGACCATCCTGGTTATCCGCTCAACTCGCAGGCTGATGACTTCGGCATGACTTTCGAGGGACCATACAACAGCGGCTTCTTCAGCAGCAACCGTAACGACGGCAGAGGATGCGACCACATATATTCGTTCTCTAATCCTGAAATCGTAAACACCATAAAAGGCTACGTTTACGAAATGGACGGCTACGAGTTGCCGGCTGCCATGGTCTATGTTGTAGGCGACGACGGCACAAACGAGAAACTGACCCTGCGCAGCGACGGCTCGTTTACAAAAGTCGTACAGCCTGGTGTAAGCTATCTGCTGCTTGCTGCCTGCGACGGCTATCTTAACCACCGGGAGGAACTGAAAATCGAGGAAACCGATGAGAGCCATGAGGATGTGCTGCAGTTCCCGTTGCCCCCAATTGCCACGCCCGTGCTCATCGACAACATATTCTACGAGTTCGACCGTGCCGACCTCACAAAGGATTCAGAGGAGGCTCTCGACAAACTTGTGGCTATGCTCAACGAGAACCCGCACGTTACGATTGAGCTTAGCTCACATTGCGACTACAAAGGCTCTGCCGAATACAACAAACGCCTGTCGCAAAGACGTGCGGAGAGTGTAGTAAACTACCTTATCAGCCACGGAATAGCACAAGACCGCCTTACGCCTGTGGGATATGGAAAGGAAAGGCCTAAGACAATAAAACGGAAAATAGCCGAGAAATACAAGTGGCTGAAGACCGACGATGTGCTCACTGAAGAATATATCAAAAATCTGAAAGACAAAGAGAAGGAAGAAATTTGCAACTCGCTGAACCGCCGGACAGAGTTTACCGTGCTGCGAACCACATACGGAATGTTCGACGAGAACGGAAACCTAAAGGTTCAGCCTAAGCCTGCAAAGAAACAGGAAGACGAAGAAGGAGACTACGATTTCTTCTTGGAATAAGAGAGTCTGTAGGGCCGTTACATGTAACGGCCGCAAACAAATATCACTCAAAATTACGAAATTACTCTCTGCTTTATTCTATATCTCATTGTTCTCAATGCGCCATCGGTAAGGTTCATTATCCTGCATATCTCATCGCTGTCACATTTCAGCTCGTCCGTCAGCAGCAGGAAGAATTTATTGCTGGCAGACAAGGATTTATAGTCTTGCTCCAGACTGATTACGAAAGGCATGTTTATTGTGCGGTAGTATTCCACCACATGGTTAAAGTCTGACCTGTGCCACTCAACAGTTGTGCCGCCATTTCGTATCTCCTCAAATTTCTCCTTACCATTATATAGTATCTCTGCCTGCTTGTCGCGCAAGGTGTCAAGTTTTCGCTGCAAGTCCTTGGTCTCCTGCGACTTCTCTCTGCCGTCCGTTTCCAGTTGCCTTATCCTTGCTGTGTAGTCCATAATAAGCACCTGCTTCTCGGCAAGCAGTTTCCTTGCTTTCTGCACTTTCCGCCTATAATATTGCCATCCCGCAATTATAACAACCATTAATATTGCTATGCCAGAATATACCATCCTCTCCATATTCTGAGATCTCATGTATGCAACCTTACGGTCAAAATCATCCTGCACCTCCTTTATAGCCTCAGTCTGTTTTTGTTGGTTCAGACTGTCTGTTGCGTCAGGAATCTGCAAGGCTATGTCCAATGCTTCTTTATAACGCCCGTGCTTTGCAAGCCATTCCGAATATGGACGCATAGTATATTGCCTTGTTTCCAAATTTTCTGAATAAAGAGCCTTTTTCCACATAGCCTCAATATCAGCTTCTCTCCCTTGCAGGTCATACAGCTCTGCCAAAAGGCCGTATGTACGGTCTATAGGATATATCTCCAAAGACTTCTTTAGGCAATCCTCAGCTTTATCATACCGCCCTTGTTTTTTATATAATGAAGACAAATTATCAAGCATTCCGATTTGTACACGAGGAAGTTGATAGGGAATATAGGCTTCTGCCTGCTTTAGATATCTTCTATAATTATCCCACGACTTCATAGAATAATATATGCCACCTAAATTGGCAAGACAATATCCAATCCATCGCTTACTATTTGCTCTTCCTGCATAATCAAGAGCTTTCTCGCCATATTCAAGTGCCGTGTTATGATTTCCAGTAACAGCATTTATATATGACAAATGCACATAAACTTTTATATATATATCAA
This sequence comes from uncultured Prevotella sp., assembly GCA_902477645.1. Classification (GTDB taxonomy): domain Bacteria; phylum Bacteroidota; class Bacteroidia; order Bacteroidales; family Bacteroidaceae; genus Prevotella. The sequence continues at coordinate 4,221 of CABSIA010000141.1, forward strand.
AATTACTTATTTTTTCTAAAAGAACCTCTGCTTTTTTAAAATATTCAATCGCATCTTCATAATCTGCCTGACTTGAAAATACCTCACCTCTTCCTATATACGCTCTTGCCAATTTTTCTTTATCAGCGACTTTCTCATAATATTGAATACTCCTCAATATAGTTGTATCACTTTTTGCCAGCTTGTGCAATCTATACAATGTATGATTCCTAAGCAAGAAATAATATGCCTTATCATTATCATTATATTCATTTGTATTAATTTTTGAAATGAGTATATATGCAGAGTCATACAGGTTCTTACTTAATACGGAATCTATCTGCACCAGTCTTGGGTCTGAAGCATTACCACTACATGAAAGCAAAAGATAAAATATTAGAGTATAAAATAAAAACTTCTTCATAATGAATTATATGTATCATAACTACAAATTTACGTTTTTTTGTGTTTCAGAGCAAAAATTTCGTGTGTTTATTGATGCGTTTATTGATGCCAAACGTCACACTTTACACATCAAAAATGGTTGTTATATTTAGCTAACCTGTTGAACACATGACATTTAGTCTATTTTTCGAATTGTGACACTCTCTAAAAAAACATTCTTTATCTTTTGGCAAATTTAATATCAACTTATAATTTTGCAGCAGAATTCAGCAACAAAAACAACAAATAAAACCACAAACAAAACAAAATGAAAAAGAAATTAATGACATGCCTAATCGTATTTTTGAGTATTAACTGTTTTGCACAAGAGAACCAGCAAATACACCCATACAGCACAATTCTTTCGAATGGTGCAACAGCTACATTTCTGTATGAGAAATCAGAAAATGTCTTGAAAGTTACAATCACTAATAATGAGAATGAAGTTGAGGTGATTGCTGTAAAGGACGGTGTAGTTACTAATAGCGAAACTACAAACTTTACGAATGACGAGATACAACTTAACTTATCTAAACAAGATAACGGAGAATACGAGATTTATGTGAAAACAGGAAATGAAATTCAACTTGTAGGTACTGTTGAACCTAGCACAAAACCTGAAGAAGAATAAAATTAACCATATTATTAACTTTTTAAAACCAAAATTATGAAGAAAACTATTTTTTCTCTGATTCTGGTGATGCAGGCTATGATATTGCATGCACAGGAGACAAGTTACAAATCTGCGTTCTACAGTCAGACCGTATTAGACCGTATGAAGATTGACATTACGGCATCGGCGGGAAGTGAGAACAAAGGACACCGCATGACGACGTTTGGCGCAAACATAGGCTATGAGCTAATACCGAGGGTGTATGCGCTGGCACACTATGAGAACGTGACAGGACTGCACGACATTGAAGGTATCAAGGCGTATACCACGACAACAAATGTCGGCGGAGGATTTGGCATAAAGCTGTTTGTAAGTGAGAATACCGGTAAAAGTCCGTCACGTGACAATAGTATAGACCTGTATGGCATGATGTCCGCAAGTGTAGGCAGTACGGAATGGAAACAGACTGTATACGAGGCTGGAATAAAATGGAGGATAGTGAGAGGCATATCACCGACATTGAGCCTAAGCTTCCGTCATACCAACTCTCATACGGCAGGTTTGCCTAATCATAACGGAATCTTCGGCACTATAGGTTTCGGTATTTAGGAAGACGAAGAAGAAGATACTACGATTTCTTCTTGGAATAAGAGAATCTGTAGGACCGTTATGTGTAACGGCCGCAAACAAAGAAATTACATTTATTACTTGCGGCCGCTACATGTAGCGGCCCTACATTTCATATCACTCCGAATTACTAAACAATTACGACTCATCCGATTCATCCGATTAAACACTTTCCGTTATAAAGTTTTAGGTACATTTTCTTGTTTTTTGAGAAAAAGGAATTATCTTTGCAAAAGACAAGCGGCACTTAACTATCATATTAAAAGTTATCATGGACAAGAAGATTCTGGAATTTGTTACTTATTGCATTGGGCAATTGGCAGACAGGCTGCAATTGTCCCCTGGAGAAATCTACAGAAGACTTAAGGTTTCTGGTATTCTGTATGAATACATCGTACCCTCTTACGATGTGCTCCATACTTTTGGCTCACGCTACCTTATGGATGACTTGACAGACTTTATGAAAGAGAAAGGAGTGTTGCAATAATAAAAATATACCATTCTTCAGATGTTATCGTCAGCCAACCAGACACGAGACACTCAAGGAAATATCTTGATTTTAGAAAAGGATTTTACCTCACCACTATCTATGAGCAGGCAGAAAAATATGCCCAGCGTTTTCTACGACGAAATGAAACTCTTGGTCTCTTAAAATTTGAGAAGCCCAACATACAATACTGTATTCGCTCTGAGAAAATGATTAAAGAATGTCTAACCTACTTAGAAAGTATAATGTTATGATGGAAGTAACAAGACTTATACAGAAAAGTTCCAAATGCGCGGCAATCATTGCCAGTTTGAGCGAGATGCACAATATCTCACTTGAGGAAGCGACAGATATATATTACAATTCTGAGACTTCCACCCTAATAGACGAAGGTATTGCCGATCTGCATTGCAGAAGTGAAAAATATCTCGCTTCTTTAGTATGGGATGAATATAAAGAGAAGGCGTGAAACCTGCTCACTATTCCCCCACTGGCACCATATAGAAACTGCGGTTTTTGTCGTAGTCTATCATCCACTGGTCAACTATGATGTTGTCGTCCAACGCCTCTATTGTCAGTGTGTGGCTGCCATACGCAACCCATACAGGGATTTTTCTGAATGCCTGTCCTCTCATTACGTTTCGTTTCCAGTTTTCCGAGCGGAAAGGCTCTTTTATGCTTATCACCGTGGGCTGCTGTCCGTCGATTGAGACGCTGAAACGAATGTCGCCCTTGTCGTTAGGCTGAGTAGGAACAACACCCACGTAGAGCAAACAGCTGTCGCTTTTAGCTGCTGAAAAGTCGTACGAGAGTTTTCCGCCACGTGGCAACGCTACGGCACTCATGCTGTGTCCGAGCATATCGATTACGCGGGCACCCTGCGTTGCCTTTGTCCAGCTGCATGCGTTGCGGGCTATGCAGTTGTCGGCTTGCAGCTGCACCTTTACCGGCTCCGCATCGGCATACCGCTGAATATTTTCCTCCGTCAGTTTTCCTGGAAAAACAGGCTCGCCGAACACAGGCAATTTGCGTGGAGCGCAATCCATGCTGCCTCTCCATTTTCCGTCAGACATCTTGTTGTTATAATAGTCTGTCAGGGAAAGAATTTCCTGATATGCCTTCCAACTTCTGACAGCAGCCTCAAGCGCCTCGTCATCAATATTGAAAGCCTCTGGTCTGGCGAAGTGGCGTGCCTCTTGTGCCTGCAAAGTCTTTTCAGCCATTGCCGACGCACAGAACACGGGATATTTTACTGCCGCAAAGAAAGCGTCCTTCAATTCCGGGCGCAAAATTTTCTCTGCCTCCTCAACAGTTTTCCTAATCTTTTTATAATCTACAAGATACCGCTCAAGCTCGTTGCCAAACTCATCGGCGGCAAACTCTGTATCCTGCATAGGCGACAGCCCACGCTGGTATTTTTTCTTGTCAAGCTCAACCTGGCTCCATCCCATAAACTCAGGCCGCCTAATTCCACAAAGGCGGTAGAATTCCCTCATTGCAGGATATAATTTATCAGCCACACTATCGCCAAACTGCTGTGCGAGCCA
>CABSIA010000142.1 GCA_902477645.1 uncultured Prevotella sp.
GGGTTCCGCTCTGACGGTCGAGCGACAGATAGCCCAGTCCCACTTCCAGCAGGAAATTGACACGTGTGGTCAGCTCTTTCAGTATCTCCAGTCCGATTTTGTTTTGGGTAGATGAAAGATGTGATGGCAGTTCGGTAAGCCAGTCTTTAAGCGCCAGCAGGTCGAGGCTTGCCACCTCTGCAATGTTTTTGTCCCAAAGTCTGTATGAGAGCGATTCGCGTTTAAGTCTTTGCCCGTGGCATTCGGGACATTCGGCGACAGCCTGAAACTGCTCTGCCCATTTCTGGCCTGCCGCAGTGTCGTCGTTCTCAATTATCGACTTCAGATATTTTATTACGCCTTCGTAGTTTGTGAAATAGTCTGACGAGGTGTGGACTTTTTCTTTCGGTATGCGGATTTTCTCCACGCAGCCAAACATTATGTCATCTATAGCCTTTGGCGGAATGTCTGAAAATGGTGTCGACAGCGAACATGAATGATTTGTCAGTATAGCGTCTATCTGCCAGAAAATCAGTTGGTTTTTGTATTTTCCTAAAGGAACTATTGCGCCGTCGTGAATGCTCAGACTCGTGTCGGGCACAACCTTTTCCATGTCAATCTCGTTCACCACGCCCAGTCCCTTGCAACGTGGGCATGCGCCTTCGGGAGAGTTGAACGAGAACATGTTTGGCGCAGGGTCGCTGTATGCAATTCCTGTCACGGGGTCCATAAGTTTTTTAGAGAAGTTGCGTATGGTTCCACTGTCCTTGTCAAGTATCATCATTGCCCCCTCGCCCTGCCTCAAGGCAGTCTGTATGGTTTTCGTCAGTCTTTCATCGTCACCATCCTTTACCTGCATTTTGTCAATGACAACCTCAATGTTGTGGTTTTTGTATCTGTCAACTTTCATGCCCTCGGTAATCTCTGTGACATTTCCGTCGACACGCACATATAGGTACCCCTTACGCCTCATGCTGTCGAACAGCTCACGGTAGTGGCCCTTGCGCTGACGGACTAAAGGTGAGAGAATGTAAATGCGTTTGCCGATATATGACTTATGGATGGTGTCTGCTATTTGCTCCTCGGTATATTTCACCATTTTTTCGCCTGTGGCATAGCTGTAGGCATCGGCTGTACGTGCAAACAGCAGTCGCAGATAGTCGTAGATTTCTGTTACTGTGCCAACGGTAGAGCGTGGATTTTTGTTGGTTGTCTTCTGTTCTATGCTGATAACAGGCGACAGACCTGTAATTTTGTCAACGTCAGGCCGTTGCATGTTTCCGAGAAAATTGCGGGCGTATGCCGAGAACGTTTCGATATATCTGCGTTGGCCTTCGGCAAATATTGTGTCGAAAGCCAACGATGATTTACCCGAACCTGACAGTCCTGTGAATACGGTCAGCGAGTTGCGTGGCATTTCCACGTTTACATTTTTCAGATTGTGTACCCTCGCTCCGTATACTTCAATTTTTTCTTCCTGATTTAGCTGATTGTCCATTTTCTAAAATTGCTTTTCAAATATGGGCAGTTTCAATATTTTTTGTTGAGGCGTATTTGTAATCCGTTTCAATAGATACTTTGTTTGCGGCCGTTGCATGTAACGGCCCTACATTTCTCCCGGTCTACATTTCTCCTGATGTCTGTCCGTTCTCGTTATATCCACGAAGCAGGTTCACGTCAGTCTTAATGCTGTATTTTCTTCCGTCGGCGCCCTTTGCCTTTACCAGACAATAATAAACGCCTTGGGCCACGTCCTTGCCTTTGTATTTGCCGTCCCATCCGCCGGCAGGGTCGGTCCACTCATACAGTTTTTGTCCCCAACGGTTGAAAATATAGGCATGGAACTCCACAAGGCTCTGATATCCGTCCTTAGCCTTGTAAATGTCGTTTATGCCGTCATCGTTAGGAGAGAAGGCGTTTGGCATTTCCAGCCGGCTTTCAGAGATAGAAACGGTGATTGGCGTTCCCTCAGTTGTCCAATATTCGTCGGTATAAGCCACAGTGTCGTTTCCTTGGGTGAAAACGGCATACAGCTCAATATAGTGCGCACCGGCCTCTGTAAAAGTATATTCTGTGCTCTCATCATATCTTATAAGATATGGCTGCTCACGTTTTCCGTCTTTGTAGAAATGCCATTCATAGTGTGCGTTCCACCCCTCGGCATTCTCCGTACCTGAGTAAAATGTCACCAATAGAGGTGCCGACTCTGATGCGCTTGTTGATGTTGTATTGTCGCCGTCTTCGTTTATATATGTTATATATGGCGATATCGAAGGTATAGACTGTGACCATGCTGAGACATACGAGACAATGGCAACAAGTAATGTAAATGTAATTCTAATTTTCATCATAAATAATTTTATTCATGCAAAAATAACTAATATTGTTGATTTAACCGCACTTTTTTTGTATTTTTGCACTTGATTAAACCAAAATTGTAAATATGAGACATATTTCAAGACTTATTTTGCTGTTTTTGGCATTGACAATAGCTGCCTCCACTTATGCGCAGGTGAATAAGTGGCAGGATATCTATAAAGTGAAAAAGAAAGATACTCTTTTCGGCATTACACGTAAATATGGCATTACATTGCCCGAGCTTATGGATGCTAACCCTGCAATGAAAGAGGCCGGCTACGAGCTGAAAAAGGGCGACATTGTCTTTATTCCTTTTGCAAGGCCTAAGGCAGATGCCAAAACCGAAGCCGAAAATCAGAAGAAACAGGCTACGGCAAAATCTGCCGTGGTGCGTATTGGTGTTATGCTGCCGCTTCACAATGTTGATGGTGACGGCCGCCGTATGATAGAATATTACCGCGGAATGCTTATGGCGTGCGACTCGTTGAAACATGCGGGCATTTCTACAGAGGTAAGGGCATGGAACCTTCCTATAGACGGCGATCCTGCCGCATTGTTGCAGGAAACAGGGGCAAGGAATTGCGATATCATATTCGGTCCGCTATATACTCACCAGGTAGCAGTGTTGAGCAAATTCTGTAAGGATAACGATATAAAGCTTGTCATACCGTTCTCAATCAATGGCGAGGATGTTATGCGGAATGTTAACATTTTCCAGATTTATCAGAACAGAGACCAGATAAACAACGCCTCGATAGATGCTTTCATGGAGAGATTTCCGAAACATCATACAGTACTTATCGACTGTAACGACAGCACAAGCAAAAAAGGCATATTTACTTTCGGACTTCGAAACAAACTTGAAAATGCTGGAAAGAAATACAACATCACGAACCTGAAAAGCTCAGAGGAGATGTTTGCCAAGGCATTTTCAAAAACTCAGCCCAATGTCGTTGTGTTGAATACAGGACGCTCGCCCGAACTTATTGTGGCAATGCAGAAACTCAACGGGCTGTTGGCAAATAATCCTAATCTCAGCATTTCGCTTTTCGGGTATACCGAGTGGCTGATGTACACAAAATATCAGCTCGCTAATTTTCATAAGTTCAACACCTATATTCCCACAACTTTCTATTATAATCCGCTGAGCGCAAAAACAACTTCTTTGGAACAAAGTTATAGAAAGTGGTTTGGTGAGGATATGCAGTATGCACAGCCCCGTTTTGCCATTACTGGCTACGACCATTGCCAGTATTTTGTAAGAGGATTGAGAATGTTCGGTAAGAAGTTCTGGGGCACACGCGATCAAGATTCGTATATGCCGTTGCAGACTCCATTGTGTTTCAACCGTATGCCTACGGGCGGAATGCAGAACAAATGCTTCATGCTGATACATTATACTAACGATAACGGAATAGAGTCGATTACATACTGATGAAGAAAATTCTCTATACTTTAGCTGTTCTGTTGCTGTTGCCGCTGACGGTAACCGCACAGATAGGCGAGCACCGCAACGACCTTTCAATAGGTGTCAATGGCGGTTACAATTTGTCGAGCATTAAGTTTACGCCCAAAGTGTCGCAGGCGCAGCATGGCGGCATCAATGGCGGTTTGTCTGTCAGATATGTCTGTGAGAAATATTTCAACACTGTTTGCTCCGTTTACGGAGAAATAAACTACAGCCAGATGGGTTGGAAAGAAGACATTCTCGACATCAACGACCAGCCTGTAATAAACGGAACAACGGGGCTGCCCGAGGAATACCAGCGGACAATAAACTACATTCAGGTTCCGCTCATGGCACATTTGGCATGGGGTAGGGAACAGAAGGGGGTGGCGTTCTTCGTTAATTTGGGTCCGCAGTTTGGTTATTACATGAGCGAGAAGACAAAGACAAACTTTAATTTCAGCGACCGCAATGTCGCAGACCGTGTAAATCCTGTATGCGCACAAGACACTATGGCTGTGGAAAACAAATTCGACTACGGCATAGCCGTCGGTGCGGGACTTGAGTTTAGTTTTCCCCGTGTCGGTCACTTCCTTCTTGAGGGCCGCTACTATTATGGGCTCGGCAATATCTATGGCGACTCAAAGCGTGATTATTTCGGCTCGAGCAATTTCAACTGCATCAGTATCAAACTGACATATCTCTTCGACATCCTGAAAACCAAGAATGTCACACGAAAATAAATAATAATTGATAAATAATAACCATTTTAATTTTTAAGAATTATGTTCGAAGGACAACCTAAAGGTCTTTATGCGTTGGCTCTTGCCAACACTGGCGAGCGTTTCGGCTACTATACCATGCTGGCCGTTTTCGCATTGTTTCTAAGAGCAAACTATGGATTGTCGGCTGCTATGGCAGGCCTCATCTACAGTTCGTTTCTTATGCTTGTTTATTTCTTTCCGCTTTTTGGCGGCATGCTTGCCGACAAATTCGGTTTCGGCAAGATGGTTACCACTGGCATTGTCATCATGTTTGGCGGGTATCTTCTGCTTTCAGTGCCACTTGGCGGCGACACAGTGGCATTGTCTGTAATGCTTGCTGCTCTGCTGCTCATAGGTTTTGGTACTGGTCTGTTCAAGGGTAATCTGCAAGTAATGGTGGGCAACCTTTACGATGACCCGAAATATGCGTCAAAGCGCGATTCTGGTTTCTCAATTTTCTATATGGCTATTAATATCGGTGCATTGTTCGCTCCAACCATGGCTGTAAAGATTAAGGAATATGCCGAGACTTCGTTGGGCTATTCGTCAAATGACGCTTATCATTTCTCGTTTGCCGTGGCATGCGCCTCGCTGATTATATCCATTGCTATCTACTACATTTTCCGCAGTACTTTCAAGCATACAGAGGGAAATACAAAGACGGCCGCTAAGGGTGATGTAGCCGTAGAGGAGCTTTCACCGGCAGAGACAAAGCAGCGTATCATTGCGCTCTGCCTTGTGTTTGCTGTTGTAATATTCTTCTGGATGGCATTCCATCAGAATGGTCTCTCGCTTACCTATTTTGCCGATGAGTTCACAGCACGCTCTGCCTCTGGTGTTCAGGCCATGGCGTTTGATGTCTGGAACCTCGTGCTTGTGATATTTATTGTATATGCAGGCTTCTCACTTTTCCAAAGCAAGACATCTAAGGCCAAGGGAATTTCAGCTGCTGTTATTATTGCAGCTGTGGGCATTCTCGTATGGAAATATCAGAATCTTGTTGGCGAGGTGGCTGTCTCCGCACCTATTTTCCAGCAGTTCAATCCATTCTATGTTGTGGCTCTTACTCCTGTCTCAATGGCAATCTTTGGAACTCTAGCAGCTAAAGGCAAAGAGCCTTCGGCTCCGCGTAAGATAGCATACGGTATGATAGTTGCAGCTGCTGCGTTTGCATTGCTGTTGTTCTTCTCTTTTGATCTTCCTATCCCACAGTCTGAGATTGGTCCTGATGGAACACCTGTGGCAATGCATGTTGCCGATGTTTCTCCAAATATTCTTATTTCTGTTTATCTCATTCTTACATTTGGTGAGCTTCTGCTATCTCCTATGGGTATCTCTTTTGTATCTAAGGTCGCTCCTCCTAAATACAAGGGAATGATGATGGGTGGCTGGTTTGTTGCTACAGCAATAGGCAACCAGCTTGTTCTCTTTGGTGGCGTACTTTGGGGTGCCATTCCTCTTTGGTGCTGCTGGGCAGTATTTATGACGGTATGTCTCATTGCGGCAATCTTCATGTTTGCCATGATGAAGCGTCTGGAGAGCGTCTGCAAATAAGTTTTGCAGGATATAAAAATATTATCGGGCTGAACCAATCTGAAGTTCAGCCCGATTTTTTTAGGTGTGTTCTCATTCTTAGGCATGCTCGCCCGATGCAAGCATTTATTGGTTATCTATACTATCCACGCACATTGTATCGGCAACAACAACTTCCTTCTCGTTGTCTTGATTATAAGAATAAAAACGGGCCTCCAATCGTTTGACATCCTCGTCTGTCAATTGAATATCACCATTTTCCTCATAATAAGAAAGCAACCATGCTGCACCCCATTTGGAAAGTAAAGCATGCTTCTCTGCCTCCAAATAATAGTGAGCTTTCAGCCTTTTGTTGGTATCGTTATCTTTCTCAAAAACGCTGTATATTCTCCCCAGCATGCTATATGCCATTGGAATTTTATCTGCTATCTGTTTTAACTTGTTTTTGTCAGGTCGAAGTTCCCAATTACTATTGCGCATCGTCTGTAAAACGGAGGCAAAATCGCTGCCATTATCCGCAGCCATTTGAATCGTCTCAAATCCTCCAACGGTATCTCCACATTCTACACTGACAATTCCGCACATGGCAAGTGCGTCAGGGTTATCCATAGCATTGAGTATTGTCTGAATGGAATCTTTTCCAGCTCTTAGCTCACTGTTGCTTAAATTTATGATGTCAAAGCATCGTTTGTATACGTCTTCATCAGAAAGGCGGGCAAAGTACTTTTCCTCTTTATCAATGGCTCCTACTTCATTTGCTTGTTTGACCATGTACATCATTCCAAGAAAATCCTTCTTTACACCGATACCGTCTCTATAGCAATCCGCCAGCTGCAAAAAAGCCTGCCCGTCTCCCCATCTGGCTTTCTCTACAAGTGCGTCAAATTTTTCTTTGTCATCGGATGTCTGCACAAGTTCTTTGGATTTTACATCTGTAACGCCATCTGTCAGTTGCTGGTCAGAGCAGCAGACAAACAATGCCGTCATTGCCATAAAAATGCATTTCTTCATTTATATTTCTTATTTTATTGTTCAACAATCATTAAATTCTGAGCGTATTGTTTTTACTTCTATGATAAGAGAGTAGTATTTGTAACCTTTCTCTATCATCTATTGCTACATTTTACTGAAAAAAATATCCCTTTGGTTTATTGTGCCTGTTGCCACATTAGCCAAAAGGATATTATCTGTGCTGTCATGCAATATTCAATCTTTAGGCCTTGGTGGCTGTAGCTTCCACTGCTCTATCATTCGTTTACAACCGTTAGCCACATTACGATATACAGCTGCAGTCTGGTAATGCGGGGCTTCCACATTACCGTTTTTATCCAATGTTATCTTATTGAACAGGACGATTCTTCTACAATGGCTATGAAGTTTGTGGAACGTTTCGTGAGCGTGAGAATGGCATATACGTAGGTGTTCCACGAGGGGGCTGGATGCCCCGCTCAGGCTCCCCCTGGTGTTTAGCCTTGAGTTAGACTACACCGAGAGCAAAAACGTTGCGTTTCTATTTGGATTCTTCACAATTATTACAGCCTACAATTATTACAATTTTTAGTCCTTCAATAGATGGTTCCCCATTAAGTATCTGTTCAATGTCTATGTCGTATTCAAAGTCGAAATGTTTACCAGGGAGATAGGTTACAATTGTGTCTGTAAACAAATCCAATCCGTTGTCATCTAATCCCGTAGTCGATGGAAGTTGAGCAAAAATTTCGGGGAGGACATGAGCCTTGACGAGACCTGTCTGAGCAATGGCGATGTCTACACCATACTGACCAACAAAGCCGCGCATGGCGGCA
>CABSIA010000143.1 GCA_902477645.1 uncultured Prevotella sp.
ATCATCGCCAACCGCTACGACACCTTCCTTGACGACGCACGGGCCAAAGTCTATACCCGTGACATTTTCCGTCGCGATTAATTTGCAAAAAAAATGCATGGCCACTACATCTTAACGGCCACTAATCTCATTAGTTAAAAGAACAAAGCATGCTTGAATACAACATACATTTTGAAGGCAAGACCGTACTCGTCACGGGTGCAGCCGGTTTCATAGGCAGCAATCTTGCCAAGAGATTGTTAAAAGAAGTGAACGGCATCAAGGTTGTCGGCATAGACAACATGAACGACTACTACGATGTCCGCATCAAGGAGGAACGTCTGCGGGAGATAGAGTCATGTAAGAATACATGCAACAAGTGGATTTTCATAAAAGGAGACATTTCAGACAAACACACCATTGACAGCCTGTTTACTGAATATAAACCCTCTGTGGTTGTCAATCTCGCAGCACAGGCAGGCGTCCGATACAGCATCACAAATCCCGACGCTTACATAGCAAGCAACCTTATAGGCTTCTACAACATACTTGAGGCTTGCCGCCACAACGAGGTAGGCCACCTGGTCTATGCCTCATCATCAAGCGTCTATGGCTCAAACAAGAAAGTACCCTACTCCACAGACGACAAGGTCGACAACCCAGTAAGCCTTTATGCGGCAACAAAAAAGAGCAACGAGCTGATGGCTCACGCCTACTCCAAGCTATACAACATACCAAGCACAGGCCTGAGGTTCTTTACCGTCTATGGCCCCGCAGGCCGTCCCGATATGGCATATTTCGGTTTTACCGACAAACTTGTAAAAGGCGAAACCATCAAGATTTTCAACTACGGCAACTGCAAGCGCGACTTCACCTACGTTGACGACATTGTGGAAGGCATAGTCCGCGTGATGCGGCATGCACCGGAAAAGCGGAACGGCGAGGATGGCCTGCCCGTCCCGCCATACAAGGTATACAACATCGGCAACAACCAGCCAGAGAATCTTCTCGACTTCGTAAGCATCCTTCAAGAAGAGCTTGTACGTGCAGGAGTATTGCCCGAAGACTATGACTTTGAAGCGCACAAGGAGCTTGTCCCCATGCAGCCAGGCGATGTGCCTGTGACATACGCTGACACTACGCCGTTGGAGGAGGACTTTGGCTTTAAACCAAGCACACCATTGAGAACCGGACTGAGAAAGTTTGCAGAGTGGTATGCCAAATATAACTAAGAATTTAACTTGAGCAATAACTGATAACCGTGGAATATCAATATCACATATTTTCTCCATACCGTGTATGTCCTATAGGCGCCCACGTTGACCACCAGCACGGGCTTGTTACAGGCTTTGCCATAGACAAGGGCGTTGACCTGTGGTTCTCACCGTCTGAGGACGGGCATGTACATCTGGAGTCTAAAAGTTTCGACGGCATAGTGGACTTCGACATCACCCAAGCCTCATTGATGAGACAGAACAACTGGGGCGACTATGCCCGTGGAGCGAAATATGCCCTGCGCAAGCGCTTCAACCTCAGATACGGCATCAGCGGTGTCATACAGGGCTCGCTGCCTATCGGCGGACTGTCGTCAAGCGCCGCCGTCCTTATAGCCTACGTCATGGCTTTAGCAAAGGCAAACAACATAACCCTCGAGCCGTTTGAGGTGGTGAAGGTCGCATCGGAGGCAGAAAGGGAGTATATCGGGCTGAACAACGGCATACTCGACCAGGCATGCATAGCATTGGGAAAGAAAGACGGACTGCTGTTCCTCGACTGCGACAGCAACGAATACCGAATCATAAAGCGTAACCCAGACATGCCAGGCTTCGAGATTGGCATATTCTTCTCCGGTCTCACCCGAAGCCTTGTAAACAGCGACTACAATCTCAGAGTCTACGAGTGCAAGACTGCGGCCTGGAACATGCTCGCTTACCTCGACCAGCCATTAAAGACATTCGACCGCACTTTCCTGCGCGACATCCCCAAAGCGACATACGACCAGACACGCATAGCCATGCCTAAGCGATTCGCAAAGCGTGCGGAGCACTTCTACAGCGAGTACCGCCGTGTGCGCCAGGGAGTTACAGCATGGGAGAGCGGCAATCTCAAGCTATTCGGAAAGCTGAGTTTTGACAGCTGCGAAAGCAGCATACACAACTACGAGTGTGGCTCACCAGAGCTGATTGCCATCTATGATATTATGCGCACACTGCCAGGAGTCTATGGCGGACGCTTCTCCGGCGCAGGCTTCAAGGGGGCGTGCATAGCATTGGTAGACCCTGCCCATAAGGAAGAGATTGAGAGAGAGATGAGCCGGCAATATCTAAAGAAATTCCCCGAATACGAGCAGACTTTCAAGACATATTTTGTAAAACCCGACAACGGAGCACGATTTATTTAAGTTACCCGCTAACGGAATTAAACTCTTGTAATCTTATTATTAGTCTGGCAACCATCCCGCAATATGTCAACAACATAAACAAAAAAATAATTGGAAAGATTATGTACACCAAAGTCAAATCCGCCAACGGGCAGTAACAGTAAAAAACAAAAACAGTGGTAAGTAAACCAATAACTTATCAGTAAAAACCAACAACTATTAAAATGAAAAATATCGTAATAGCCGCCGGCTACGCCACACGGCTCGGCGAGCTGACACGGAATTTCCCCAAGCCGTTGCTGAAAATAGGCAACAACACCATACTCGGCCGTATGCTCGACGACATAGACCGCATTCCGGAGATTGACGAGCATATCATAATCACGAACCACAAATTCGCACATATATTCGAGGAATGGAAAAAAGGCCTTACCTATACCAAACCCGTCACCATCATAGACGACGGAACAGAGACAAACGACACCAGACTGGGGGCCGTCTGCGACCTTCTGTATGCCATTGACAAACTCGACATCAACGACGACATGCTGGTAGTTGCCGCCGACAACCTCCTGTTCTTCTCATTCAAGGAGTTCGTCGATTTCGCCAACGAGAAAAACACGTCGTGCATCATGTGCCATCACCAGCCCACCATAGAGAAGCTGCAGCGCACAGGAGTCATCGTTGTCGACGACAATATGAAAGTGCTGGACATGGAGGAAAAGCCTCAGCTGCCAAAGACCCACTGGGCAGTACCGCCATTCTATATTTATAAGCAATCCGACCTCGGACTCATCCGCCACTCCGTAGAGAACGGCTGTGGCAAAGATGCCCCCGGCAATCTTGCCCATTATATGGTTGAGCATACCGCCATGCATGCATGGCCAATGTCCGCAGGCCGCTTCGACATCGGCAGCCTCGACACATACTACGAGGCATGCGAGAGATACGGGGCAAACAAGTAGTTATTCTATCATATTTTGAGCCATAGATTTTTTTGTTTTATTCGCCTGTATTGTATGCTCACAGAGATAAATGCCGGCCGGTGTCACACTCTGCATCGTCAGAATAATATTGCATTACTTTGCATTGCTCATTAAGTAAAACTTGCGCATAGCACACCATTATTGCGCAAGTTATTTTTTGCATATTACTTTTCCTCAACATAAAAAGGGTGCTTGAGAAGTTTTTCTCTGGCACCCTTAAATCTTTCTGTTGAAGTAGACTCTTATTAGCCCAGGCTGATAGCGCCGTTAGGACATACATCAGCACATGTTCCGCACTCTGTGCAGATGTCTGGGTTGATTGAATACTTCTCGCCCTCAGAGATAGCTTCTGATGGGCACTCGCTGATACAAGAACCGCAAGCAATGCAGTCGTCGCCAATTACGTAAGCCATAATAATTTGTATTTAATTAAGTGAATAACTCTTCGATACACAATATGCGGGCCTCATCGGATACCGCAATGTGTCGCTGCATGCAAAGGTAAACAAATCTTTCGGAATACCTACATTTAGGTATTGTTTTTTTAATAATTTAAACATTGTCTTAATAAAGTTGACAAGTTGACAAGTGGACAAGTTGACGAGTTAACAAGTGGACGAGTTGACGAGTTAACAAGTTGACGAGTGGACGAGTGGACAAGTGGACGAGTGGACAAGTGAAACGAATTATGAATTATGAGTTGACTATGCAATAACCTCAGACAAAATGCGTTTATATTGTACATTATAGTGAGTGTAACAAAAAAATGAGCAACAGACTATTCTGCATATTATTTTGCCTTGTGGCCGTTGTAAAGGCTATGGCACAAAGCAGGACGGTGGAGAACCGCCCTTATACCGACTTGCGTCCGTTCCACTTTGGCATTGTAGCCGGAACGCATCTGCAAGATCTGGAATTTGTAAATGTGGGAATGCAGACTATAGTCAACGAGGACGGAACTACGGGCGAGGCTCTGATAAGCTGCGACCAGGACAGGTGGGACAATGGATTTACCGTGGGCATAACGGCAGAGGCGAGAATAAGCAACGCCTTTCAGTTCCGTCTGGCTCCAGCCATGTATTTCGGGACAAGGCACATAACGTTCCACAATTTCACAGCAGAGCAGGCTGGCGAGAAAGAGTTTACAAAAGTACAGACTTTGAAATCGGCTTATATATCGGCTGCCATGGATTTGATTTACGCTTCCAAACGCTACAACAATCACCGCCCTTATATGCTCATTGGACTTAACCCGATGATAAACCTGACGGGCAAGTCGAACGACTATCTGAAGCTAAAACGTTATGATGTTTTTCTTGAGGCAGGCTTAGGCTGCGACTTCTATCTGCCATTCTTCAAAATCCGTCCGGAGCTGAAATTTCTTTACGGCCTTACCAACTGTCTGGACATGAACCATGCCAAAAACCTCCGTGATGCGGCACGGCTGCCATATACAAACTCGGTGAGCAGCGCACGCAGCAAGATGATTGTGCTTAGCTTTTATTTCGAATAAGGAAATTGAGATTTTGAGGTAAAATTACCTGCCACCATATCCCAGTCAATCCGATATGGTGCCGTGACATGCATCTGTTCTACTTCGTTTCTTGTTCACTTTTTTCTCAACTGCCAGAAAGCTACAGCCGATGCCGCAGCCACATTCAGCGAGTCTACACCATGCGCCATAGGTATGCGGACAACGTAATCAGCCTCAGCAATGTGCGAGTGTGGAAGTCCGTCACCCTCGGTTCCCATGATTATGGCAAGGCGTGACTCGACAGAAAGCTGCGGGTCGTCAAGAGGTATGGAATTGTCAGTGAGAGCCATGGCAACGGTCTTGAAGCCATATTTTTTCAATATAGAGGCACCGCCAGAGAGCCATGCCCATGGTATCAGGAATACAGACCCCATTGAGACACGTATAGCACGGCGGTTGTATGGGTCGCATGAATTTTCTGTAACCAGCACCGCATCAATGCCTAACGCAGCAGCCGAGCGGAATATCGCACCGATATTCGTAGAGTCAACCACACCATCTATGACGACAATTCTTTGTGCGTCCTTACAAACGTCAGCAAGAGAAGGAGTCACGGGGCGGCGCATGGCACACAACACGCCACGAGTGAGCACATAACCAGTTATAGAGGCAAGAATTTCACGACTGCCTGTATAAACGGGAATATCGCCACAACGCTCTATAATCTCCATGGCATCGCCATCAATATGTTTCCTCTCACACAAAAGCGCAACAGGCTCATATCCTGCATCAAGCGCCACTCTTATCACCTTCGGGCTTTCTACAATTATCAAAGCCTCTGCGGGATTTTTCCTGTTGCGAAGCTGCGCCTCGGTGAGCGAGCAGAAAGGAGCCACACGCTCATCGGCGACAGACGATATCTCTATGACATTTGCCATGGTATATATGATTTTCGACTTGCGGCCGCTATGTATAGCGGCCCTACATATTTCCTTATTTTCCTTTCTCAAGAATCATTTTCATTTTCCCTACGAAAACTGCGTTTTTTCCGTTCTGGTCTACAGGAACCTGTTTGCCGTCCATGTCTTTGACGTATCTCAGCGACTCGAAAAATGTATGGCTATGACCGCCAAGCACAAGGTCTATGCCACGGGTACGCGCAACGACATACTGGTCGGTTAGCCCTCCCTCGTCCCAGCCAAGATGCGAGATTAAAATCACCAAGTCGCATTTCTTCTTGTTCTTTAGCAAGCCAACCATTTCCTGTGCCTTGGCCACAGGGTCGAGAAACCTCACGCCGGCGCATGTTTTTGCCGAGACAAGTCCATCCAACTCTGGCGAAAGGGCAAACACACCAATCTTTACACCCTTGCGCTTAATGATTGCATACGGTTTGATTAGTCCCTCGGCAGCAGTTCCGCTGAAATCGTAATTGCTGCAGACAATGGGAAACCTGGCAATTTTTGCTATTTGCGCCAAATTCTCCACTCCGAAGTCAAACTCATGGTTGCCGACGGTAGAGGCATCGACACCCATGCGGTTCATAAGCCCAACCTCGACCTCGCCTTTGAACATAGAGTAGTATGGCGAGCCTTGCGAGAAGTCGCCGCTGTCGAAATATAGCAGGTCCGGGTCTTTTGCCCTTTCTTCTTTCAGCAGTGCCATCCTCCTCTGAAAGCCTCCCCTGCCGGCAATCATGGTGTCGGCAAGATTTTTATTAAGCGGCAATATGCAGCTGTGGGTATCGTTGGTATGAAGAATGGTAAGCACCTTCTGGGCAGATGCAGTCAGTGGAGCAACGAATAGGGTTGCAACGAAAATGAAGGTGGCGGTGTATTTTTTGATATTCATAGTTAGTGTTTTTTTTAGAATTGCATTTATTGCTTGCGGCCGCTATATATAGCTGCCATACAGACTTACTCTATCTTTATTCGTCCTTCTATTTTGCTGTCGACCGCCCTACCCTCAGCCATGGCAGCCTTGAAGTAGTCGATAATGATGAAGCGGACGTTGTTTGCCTCGTCTTGTGGCGACACCATGGCGGTTGCATCTTTAAAAGCCGTGAGACCGCCATTGCCCTGTGCCAGATAGTCGAGCGTGGCAACGCGGTACATGCCGTCAGGATTTATCTCCTTACCATTTATTTTGACAGATTTCAGACTGTTGTCTTTACCTATAACCATCTCAACCCCATGGCTGACTCCCTCGCCCTGTATGGCGGCAAGTTGCCGGCACAACTCTAATGTTTTCTTGCCCGTAAGTGTAAGGAAACAGATTTTGTTCTCGAAAGGCGCAACAGCAAGCACATCGCCGAAGGTCACATCGCCCTCGGAGAATGCGGCGCGCATACCGCCCATGTTGTAGACCGCGAAATCTGGTTTTTCTCCCCGGCGCAGTCCTTCCCAAATCAGAATGTCGCTAAGCAAATTTGAGAGTTTGCTCTCGGGTTTGCTTGCCGCCATGCTGCATGCCACTTTTCCAACCACAGGACTCATCACAGAGTCCACTTTGTGTTTGTATGGCGCAAGGAAATCTGATGCGTTTTGAGGTATAGAATTGTCAAACCTGCTGTCGACGAGCAGCCTTGTACGCTCAACTTCTGCCACATGCCATTTGGCTGTGCAGGCCGCGCAAAGCGCAAATGCCGCAAATGCCACGGCAAGATGTAAAGCTCCTTTCGTATTCATATTTTTCCGATAACTCATAAAGGTTTTGTAATTTCTCTGCAAAAATAGTCGAAATAATTTGAATTGCCAAACGAAAAAACAGGAATGGTCATAATATTTTGTCCTACAAAGCGTTTATATAACAATAATCTAAAAAAAAATGACAAACAACATACAGAAAACACCGAGAGTGGAAGTTGTTGACGCCATACGCGGCGTCGCAGTGGCTATGATTCTGATGCTTCACAGCATCGAGCATTTTAACCTTTACAACCAGGTGGCGCCCGAACTGCCATGGCTGCAATTCATAGACCA
>CABSIA010000144.1 GCA_902477645.1 uncultured Prevotella sp.
GCTCCCACTCTGTCATCCAGTTTCCGACATAAGCCAGCCAGTCTGGACCAATTCTCAACCGCGCGGGGGCATTGCACGGGAATTTGCTCCGTGGCTCTGCAAGTCTCATCGGGTCAATGGTATAGAGCATTTGGTCGGCATCCCTCACTGCTGTCATCAAATCGCCAATGCGCTCGTCTGCCGTCAGGTAATAATAAAATCTGTTGAAAGCCGCCTGCGAAATTCTCGCTTCCTTGGCTCCACACCCCCAATGGCTGACGTTGTGGCGTGAGCCAAGTCCGGCCATAGCGCCAAGATGGTAGGTGTCGACCTCGCTGTTATGACGGGTCATGGCCTCGGCCATTCGCCAAATATCAGCATTGCCCGAACGCAGGAACGAATACCACAGCCAATCGGGAGTGGCAAGCTCTGTGTTGTCCCAGGCATATCCGCCCACGTCATACCTCCATTCACCACGCTCGCTGTCGTAGGCGTGCATAATATCGCCATAGTTCCAGAAACCATACCAATGACTGCTGTCAATAGCCTTACGGTAAATATCTGTCCACTTTTTCAGCCTCCGCTCAACCTCAGTGCGTATGGTGTCAGCGTCAGAATTACAGCCGGCTGATATCGGCATCCATTCCTGCGAAAGGCTCCAAGTGCCAAAAGCCTGCTTTGAATGAAGATAGTCAGGAGTGGGCAACAGGCGTGGACTGCGTGCGAGCACGTCAGCAAGTTTTGAGAGATAAGAGACATCGGGCAACTCACCGAAAGGAACCAGCGTCAGCTCGCTCGTGCGGGCTATGCCGTAAGGTGTACTCATACCTTCCTGCACATCCTCATAACTGGAGACAAGTCCGTGAGCCACAGTGTCGTAATGGCGCAAATCCATCGGCTCAGCCTCTGGACTCCACAGCCATACCGTGATTTGGGCGATGTCAGAGCGCGCGCCGTCAACGGTTATTGTTGACGGATATTGCTGCCAAAAGTCTTTTAGCGAGACTGCCAAGCCGCCATTTGTGTCACCAACGAAAGCCAGTCCGTCGCTGCGTGTGCCCGTAAAGGTACCTATCCAAGGGCGTGTCTGCAGCGCACGCTTGCGTATGGTGAACGACAAGTCGTTGAGTTGTGACAGGCGGTAAGAGTCCCACGATGCCCATTCACTGAGCAACCTCTGCTGAGCCTCGTTAAAACTATGAGTTGGAGGTATGGCCTGTCCATGCATCTGGCGTTGCTGCCAGTTAATCTCCTTGTCGAGAGGCACCCTGCCGTCAAGCGGCTGCACTGGCTCGTGCCACATTGTCCCGTCGCCCATGGAGAATGCCACGTGGCGGTTGTACATCTCTTTTCTTAACGGCACGTCGAACACTACTCCGAGCGATGATATAAAATCGGCATCTTGGTCACCATCATAGACAAAGGAATGCAGAAAACGCATTTGCCCATTGCCGGCATAGACATAGAGACGCAAAACGAAAGGCAGCCACTGCCGTGAGCCATTGCTCATAGTACCACATATTTTAATCAGAGTACGGGACGTCCCTTCCCTCTCAACTACCGCACTGTCTACTTTTGAGACAAAATTGTCAGACGTGGTATTTGCCACAAGACGTGCGCCACCGCAGACTTTTTTCCCATCCACAAGTATGCTGTCGAGGATGTTGCAGCCGGTTTTTGCCACCCATAGCCTCAGTCGCCCATTGTCTACAATAATTGAACTGGCGGTTTCCTGCGGCTTTTCCATAAGCTCTGCACTACCGTCAACACCAGCCACGGCAAGCCATTTCACACTGCCGTCTGGCCACATTGCCGTTGTCCAAGTATCGGCAGCCATGCCCAAAGGCTTATAGTCAGAGGCACGTTTAAGCTCGCCTTTGGCAAAGGGAACGCCATAGCACACTGGCATCTGTATGCCCTCGGGCTTTCCGCCGACCCAATGTAAAGGCACATCCGTGGCTGACGATTTGCGGCTTGTGAAGTTGGCTATCCTTGTGCGCGACAATGTTGTGCGGAAGCCAAACCATCCTTTAGTGAGAGGTTGCCTGTCGGTATAGGCTACAATCAGACGGCCATCTACATATATTCTCACACAACCTTTCAGGCTCTGTATTCTAACGTGGTACCAATGGTTGCCCATGAGCAGATGGGCCGCATCGGTATATTCTTTTATTATAGCGGGATTTGGCTGTCCGTTGTAACGGCGGAAACGGGTTGTGGAATTATAATTGCCTCCATAGCCAAGATAGTAAAGCTGAAGCTGGCTGCAATTGGCGAAAACTCCATTGCGCTCCTTCATTCTTGCCCAGATGTCTTTTGCCTCAGGGTCTGACGCCATCCAGAAAAGATTCATATCGCTGAGTCTGTCGCCCTGCTTTCCCTCATCAACCACACAAGCATCATATTCCACGGTCATCTCGCCTTTCATCATCTGCTTATACCACAGCGTCAGTCCTTTGGGCGAGAGTATCTCAAGCGTGTCGCCGCCAAGCTGCGTCACCTTATAGTCAGGTGACTCCGACTCCACACACCATTTTGACTGCCAGCCTTCGGCAGCATTGGCAAAGAGAGAGATTGGCAATGAGAAAAAGAGAGCAATAAGTTTTTTTGTTTTTGTATTCATTAGTCTCATATAGTAGGTTTTCATAGTTTAAAAAGATACCGGAGCCTCCCTGTGAAGCCAAGAGAGAGTCCGGTATTCAGTATAAAGTTGTTATTTGCGGAATTTCACGCTACGGGACTTTCCTCCTGCCGTCCATCTTACGATGTAAACGCCTGAAGGAGATGGGCTCATGTCGTATCCGTCAGCAGCAATGAAGTCAGCCACCTTTGTACCTCCAGCCGTATATACGGAGACTTTGAAATTAAGCCTCTGCGGTGTCTCGCTTCCGAAATGCAGCCGCTGTGTAAGCCTGTTGTAGGCAAGGGCATATTCCTCAGGCTCAATATCAGTAATACCAGTGATACTCTCTGGAAGTTCCCCGCCTGGAATTATGCACCATAACCGGTTTTTACTTGTGCTGTTTCTGCCATCGTTGGTATAGCTCAGTATCGACGCATTATCATTGGAGCTTCCTCCTGAGAGGTTGGCCACATGCTGCGTATATTTGTTCATCAGGTTATAGTATCCGGCCGTGCCTTGCGGCAGCAAGTCCCACAACTGGCGCGGATCTGCATCATCGGGTGCAGCCACATTAAGCTGCGTACCGACATTTACCGTAGGTCCCACATCCCCTACAGTAGGGTCGTTGAGTGCCAAGTCGCCTGTACGGTTAATGAGCTGGAAGTAGTCGCCAACGGGCTTTATGTACCACTCCTGCGATTCTCTTGAGGGCGTATTTGAATATTGTACTATCAAACTGCCTGATATATCAAGAGCTTTTGCCGATCCTACATTCGTAAGCCTGTAATAGCTGTTTCCCGGCACAAAAGGCGGTGTCGGCTCTGCGGGCTTTTTATCGGCAAACGCCGTCTTCAGCCATTGTGCATGCTCTGAAATAAAGTTCTTAAGGTCTGCGACATACTGGTCGTATGAAGAATAGAGGACTATCTCATGGTACATCCGTCTGCTGATACCCCATTTCTGGTAATTCAGTTGCTGCGACTCTTCAAGCAGATTGTCAATACTGTCAATCTTATGATGCAGATAGTCAACAATTCCCAAGTCAAGCAGCTCGTTGTACCGCCTGTTTATGAGTTTTGCGAACCATGGGTCTGTCCACATCCTGTTCATCCATTCTCTTGTTTGTCCATAGCCATAATCCACCATCAGAGTCGTGGCTGTACCCGGCTTTCTGCTGTCATTGTTGTAGGCTATGTCATAGTCCCACAACGGCCCCCAATAAAGTAACGGATCGTTTTGGTCTTTATAGAAATACGTGCTATAGAAGCCGTCTATATTTGCCGACAGCTCTGTACAGATATACCAGTCGGCAAGCGACACGCTGTCTACCAACGCACGATAGCCTTTTTCAGCATCGGCATAGGTGCTTGAGGCCAGAGCTGACTCGAAGCTGGCAATATAACTACGGATATACTGGTTTTGCGAAGCCACTATATCGTCATCATCAGGATAATGGATTCTCACAGGTACCGAGTATCGTGATGTCGTGAAGCAGTTTCCGTCGTTAAATCCGTCTACCTCAAGCAGATAGCCTCCTGTTATATCAGATGTGTCAAGAAGCGGCAGATCCTGCTCAACGATGTCTACACGGTGTTTACGGACATCAATTTGGTCGCTGATCTGATAGTTTCCCTGATAAACACCATTAAGCACAAGGTCGACAAATTTCGCCGCAGGATTGAACTTTAGCGTAGTAAACTCACCCATAAGCGACGTTATGGCATTGCGCATAAGCGTTTTGTCGCCCGCATTGGCTATAAGGGTCCAGTTTCGTGCATTGGCAAATCCCTTGCCGAGAAATTTCTCTTTGACTTGGAACTTTATGCGGTAAGGCTTTTTGGCGAGGTTCCATGTTGAGTTCCCTCTGCCACGTATCTGCAGAGAGTCGTAATGAGTTATATTGTCGCTCTCATCGACATAAACCATATTGGCATATACATAGACCTCCTTGCTCGTTATCGCCACATTTTTGAATGTGTTGATATAAACGGCGGGCAAGTTGGTCATACGTGTATATGTCTCAGCCGTGGCGACCGAGGCAAACAACACTGCAAAGAGGAATAGTAATTTGCGAAATTTAGTAAACATAATTAATTGTATATTATATGAATATATACGAATGAAATGTGCAATTTCCGCAAATTACTCACGCACATTGTTACGTATCTTTGTCAGATACCCCCTCATCCGCAGTGCATCCTTGTTGTCGATGATGTCGAGAAGCTCTTTCAGCTCTGTACGTATCTGCGACACCTGGTCGTGGGTATACGGGTTGAAAAGAATCTCCTGCAGCAGATAATCGTCCTCTGACAGCACTCCCTTGGCAATCTGCATGTGACGTTTGAAGGTTGTTCCCGGTGCGTCCTGATGCTTCATTACGGCAGCAAACACAAACGTAGACACAAACGGAATACTGAGCGAGTAAGCCACGGTTTTGTCGTGCTCCTCAAATGTGTACTCGTAGATGTTAAGCCCAAGTTTCTGATACAGGTCCTTGAAGAAAATGCGCCCCATGTAGTCGCCCTCGCTTATGATGATGGCATTCTCATGGCTCAGCTGGTTTAGGTTGGCGAACGTGGGGCCGAACATTGGATGGGTAGATACGTACGGATGTCCGGTCTGCTCGTAGAAATCCTTTAGATTTGTTTTAACAGAACTGATGTCGCTTATTATGCAGTCGGCAGGCAGACACGGCAGCACCTCACGGAATGCCGGAATGGTGTATTTCACAGTAACGGCATTTATCAGCAGTTGCGGCTGAAATTCCTTTATCTCGCTGAGTTCCGTAAAACGCAGGCAATTGTATGTAAAGCGCAGGCGTTTGGGATCCTTTTCGAAAACGGCAACCTCATGGTCGAAAGAAAGCAGGTCTATGAAGAAACTACCCATCTTGCCTGCTCCAAGAATTAAAATTTTCATAGTTTTTTTTCATGAAGAATGTAGGGCCGCTATTCATAGCGGCCGCAAGCAATGTTGGCAAATATCATCCTTGATATGTTTTGTTGCTCATGCTTGCTGCTTGCGGCCGCTATGAATAGCGGCCCTACAATCGTTTCTTAATTCTGATTTACAATTTCTATCTGCTGGCGCACACTCTCGCCATGTATAAGCTCGTAGACGTGGGCTACAAACTCAGCATCCATTCCGCAGAGAGCACCCTGTGCGCCACGTTTCTCAAGTATCTCGTTGTAGCGGGCAGACTGCAGAACGGTCATGTTGTGCTCCTTCTTGTATTGCCCTATCTCCCGGCACACACGCATACGCTTTGCCAAAAGATCCATGAGCTGGTTGTCGAGGTCGTCTATCTGATGACGCAGTTGCGAGATACCCTCGGTAGTTACGGTCTCGTCGCGCACCTGGATGAGACTCAGTATGTAGTCGAGCACATCGGGCGTAACCTGCTGCTTGGCATCGCTCCATGCGCAGTCGGGATTGCAATGCGACTCAACAATAAGTCCGTCGAAACCGAGATCCATAGCCTGCTGGCACAATGGCGCAACAAGCTCACGACGTCCGCCGATATGACTCGGGTCACAGATTATCGGGAGGTTCGGTATGCGGCGGCGCAACTCTATGGGGATATGCCACATCGGAGTATTGCGGTAAATTTTCTCGTCATAGCTCGAGAAGCCACGGTGTATGGCAGCCATGTGTTTTACACCGGCACGGTTTATGCGCTCCATGCCGCCTATCCACAGTTCAAGGTCGGGATTTACAGGATTTTTCACGAACACTGGATTTTCAATGCCTTTCATGCTGTCGGCAAGCGCCTGCATAGCAAACGGATTTGCCGTAGTGCGGGCACCAATCCAGAGAATATCGACACCATATTTCATGCAAAGCTCAACATGCTCAGGCGTTGCTACCTCGGTGGCGACGAGCATTCCCGTCTCTTCCTTCACGGCCTTCATCCATGGCAAAGCCATCTCGCCGTTGCCCTCAAATCCTCCGGGTTTTGTTCTCGGTTTCCACACACCTGCCCTGAACATGTGGAAGCCCTTGGCAGCCAGCTGCTTGGCGGTATTAATGACTTGCTCCTCTGTCTCAGCCGAGCATGGTCCGGCTATAACAAGCGGGCGTTCGTTATCACATGGTAAATTCAATTGTCCGAGTTCAAGTTCCATAATTATATTGTTTTTTCGTTTTTTTCTGTCTGTAGGGCCGCTATGTATAGCGGCCGCAATTATTCCATAATCATTATATTATAAATTCTTTGCATGCGGCCGCTATACATAGCGGCCCTACAAATTACCATTCTAATGCTTTAATTCTGTCAAGTGCCTCAGTCATTTTGTCGTCCTTGGCACAAAGGCTGATGCGCAGATACCGCTTGCCGTTGCTGCCGAATATGAAGCCAGGGGTGACAAACACCCGTGCCTCGTGCAAAATACGCTCTGTGAGATCCTCGACATCGGTATATTTTTCTGGTATTCTTCCCCACAGGAACATTCCCACCTGATTTGTATCGAACGAGCATCCGAGAACCCGCATTATCTCCTCGGCAATGATGCGGCGGCGGCGATAGTTTTCTATATTGTACTCACGGTGCCATTCCTCACTGTTGTTGTTCAGTGCCTCGGCAGCGGCAAGCTGCAGGCCACGGAAAGTTCCGCTGTCTATGTTGCTCTTTATTTTCAATATCCAAGATATAAACTGAGAATTCGAGACACACATTCCGACTCTCCATCCCGGCATGTTGTGGCTTTTCGACATAGAGTTAAGCTCTATGCAGCAATCCTTGGCACCCGGCACCTGCATCAGGCTCAACTTCTCACCCTCGTTCAGAATGAACGAATACGGATTGTCGTTTACCACCACGATGCCGTGTCTCTGTGCAAAGCCGACCAGCCGGCGGTAGGTCTCCATCCGCGCGTTTCCGCCAGTGGGCATATTCGGATAGTTTGTCCACATCAGCCTCACACGGCTCAGGTCCATGGCCTCCAGCTCGTCGAAATCTGGCTGCCATCCGTTGTCTTCCCTCAGATTATAATTAACCACTGTGGCACCGAGAATTTTGCTGAGCGAGGTATATGTCGGGTAGCCGGGATTGGGCACCAGCACCTCATCGCCCGGATTGCAGAATGCGAGCGTAGTATGCAGCATGCCCTCCTTTCTGCCTATCAGCGGTTGTATCTCAGTCTTTGGGTCGAGGTCTACGCCATACCACCGTTTATAGAAATTT
>CABSIA010000145.1 GCA_902477645.1 uncultured Prevotella sp.
CCCCTTCCCCCCGGTGGGGGGACTTCCCAATTTGCAATACCCCCCACCGGGGGGTAGGGGGGCTCTGTATTTGCAGCCATGAGCCTGTGCGTTGTCTTCAAAGAGCAGCAGGTTGTGGCGCTTGCAGATTTCGGCAATCAGAGGTGTCATGGCGCAACGGCCGTAAAGGTGGACAATCATTATAGCCTTGGTTCGCTCAGTAATTTGGCTCTCTATTTTTGTGCTGTCAATCTGCAATGTCGACAGATCCGGCTCCACAGGAACGGGGACAAGACGGCTGTCTGTGATAGCCAAAATCGTGGCTATGTAGGTGTTGGCGGGAACTATAACCTCGTCACCCTCTTTGAGCCGTCCCAGCTCAATATACGCGCGCAACATCAGGCGCAGGGCATCCAGCCCGTTGCCGCATGCGATGCAGTGTTTTGTGCCGGTATATTGTGCGTATTCCGCTTCAAAACTGCTGACGGCAGAACCTTGCAGATACCATCCGCTGTCAACAACCCGCCGCACAGCCTCACGGATTTCATCGGCGTGCATGGCGGTTATTTTTTTCAGACTAAGATAATCGATTTTCATAGTTCCCATTCGTAAGAGTCGTAGCATACGCCCCGGCCGCCGAAGCCCTGTTTCTGGAAAATCAGCGGAGCGTTGAGATAAGCGCCGCCCTGTTCGGTAGATTTACCGAAGTCGAAGTATCGGCAATGGGCGTATTCGTTGTTTATTATACTGTGGAACAGCAGGTCGAGGGCACCGTTGGCTTTTCCTTCTGGAGATGCTGATATATACTGTGTGTGAACAATGTCAGACATTATGTAGACAATTGTGCCGCCGACAACTGTGCCGTTGAGACGGGCTACATGAAGCCTGATGTTGTTTGGAAAACGTGACATCAGCAGCTGCATTTCTGAAACGGAATGTACAGGATGAGCATTGTAACGGGAGCTGAGGTTGTTTTCGAGAACTGTCCAAAAACTGGCAATGTCTGTACTCTCCTCAATTGCGATGCCTGCGGCGAGTGCCTTTCTGACTCCCGATTTTCTGGACTCTGTAAAACGTGGGCGGTCTGCCATGGCTATTGTCGATGAAATGTCGCGCGAGCGCAGCCGGGCTTTGCAATCCCAAGTCAGGGCGTAGAGATCTTCCTCGGTTGGCAGGCGGTGGTAAATCCAGGGGATAGCCTTGTAGATAACCTTTTTGACTCCATTCCCGCGCAGCAGATTGTTGGCAAGAGAAAACATTCCGATAACATCCTCTACCGTTGCTTTTTCGTCAACTAAAAGTCCTCCGTACGTGAGTCCCTGATGCGACCATGCCGTTGTCCCATCTATATTCAGGGGCAGCAATGCTCTAATGGAGCCTTTGCGCCGGAACACTATGGAATGGTCTGTGAAACGGTCGGCGTGGTAGTCCATGTAGCCACGGTTGAAAAGAAACGTGGCATTGCGGGCACGGGCTACAAAGGCGTTCCATTCGTCGCACATTTGGGGCGTATATATTTCAGTCTCGAACATTAATTTTATTTTTTAGAAGACAATCCCTCTTTATTCTTTATTTTTTCCAGCCTCCTTCTGGACATATTCCAGAAAGCTGTCGTAGTCACGAATATAGTCGTCTTCTTCGAAATGCTCAGAGGCAAGCACAAGGCACACTGCCCCCGATGAGAAATTCTCGAGAGTACGCCATATTCCAGTGTCTACGAGCAGTCCCTGCCACGGCAGATTGAGATGATGGGGCTGCTTGTTTCCCTTGCCGTCGTCGAGCGTCACCGTAAACGAGCCGCTGACGGCGATGATAAACTCAAGGCATTGGCGGTGCGCATGTCCGCCACGGCTCTCGCCGGCCGGCACGTCGTAAGTCCAGTAAACCCTTTTTACCTCAAACGGAACTTGGTTTAGTTGTTCCGCAACGGTGAGGTTGCCACGTGGGTCACAAATCTTCGGCAGCTGTATGATTTTTCCTAATTGTGTCATTTTTTATGTGAGGTTGTAGGGCCGCTATGTATAGCGGCCGCAAGCAATGTTTCTAATATCATAAACAATCTGTTTCATGGTTGTGTTTGTTGCTTGCGGCCGCTATACATAGCGGCCCTACAGCTATCTTATTTCTTCATATAAGGGTCTGTGCCCAATACTGTGGCAGCAAGCCGCTTTGCCTTGTCGCGCAGACAACCGGTGCCATTTTCGACTTCGCCATAGCAAAGCACAACTCCCATACGGCGGCCGAAATGAGCCTCCTGCTTTCCGAAAATGCGGATGCGTGTATGGTCTTCTTTCAGGGCGTCAACAAAATTGTAGGGCAACGGCTCGTTAGTCTCTGACGGAGACAATACAACGGCGCTTGCTCCGGCGTGCTCAAGGTGAATTCCTGCTATAGGCAATCCCATGACGGCACGGAAATGAAGCTCAAACTCGCTGAGGTTTGTTGTGTGTCCGAGAGTAACCATGCCTGTGTCGTGGGGACGTGGAGAAAGCTCGCTGAATATCACCTCACCCTGCTTTGTGAGGAAGAACTCAACACCCCAGATACCGGCACCGGTCAAAGCTTTTGTAACCTCGTCGGCTATGTGCTGTGCCTGTTTCAGGGCCTCATCTGGAATAGCAAAGGGCTGCCAGCTCTCACGGTAGTCGCCGCCTTTCTGAACATGTCCGATTGGCGGGCAGAAAAGGGTTGGCCCGTTCTGTTGTGTTACGGTGAGCAGAGTGAACTCAGAGTCGAAATCAATAAATTCCTCAATGATAACCTCCTTTACATCGCCACGGCTGCCTTCCATGGCCTCGTTGAAAGCCTGCTGAAGCTCGTCATCGTTGTGGACATAGCTCTGCCCGTGGCCGGATGATGACATCAGCGGTTTTACAACGCACGGGAAACCAATTTCATCGGCAGCAGCCTTGAACTCTTCGAATGTCTTGGCATAGAAATATTTTGCCGTACGCAGTCCGAGCTCTTTTGCCGCAAGGTCACGTATGGCGCGGCGGTTCATGGTGTAGTTTACGGCCTTTGCGCTTGGCACCACCTGTATGCCCTGTTTCTCGTAGTCGAAGAGGCGCTCGGTGCGTATGGCCTCAATCTCCGGAACGATAATATCTGGATTGTGTTTGGCTACTACTGCATCGAGGGCATTGCCGTCGAGCATAGAGAAAACCTCACGCTCGTCAGCAACCTGCATTGCAGGCGCATTGTCGTAGCGGTCGCAGGCTATGACGTACTGTCCGGCACGTTTGGCGGCGATAACAAATTCCTTGCCCAGTTCGCCAGAGCCTAAAAGCAATATTTTTTTCATCTTGCAGAATACATGTTTTCGTAATACTTCTGATAGTCACCGCTTGTCACGTTGTCGAGCCATTCCTGATTGTCGAGATACCAGCGTACGGTTTTTTCAATACCTTCCTCAAACTGCAGGCTCGGCTCCCAGCCAAGCTCACGCTGCAGTTTTGTTGAGTCTATAGCGTAGCGGGCATCGTGGCCGAGGCGGTCGGTAACGAATGTGATGAGGTCAAGGTCTTCGCCCTCTTTGCGTCCGAGCAGGCGGTCTACGGTTTTTATGACAACTTTTATTATGTCAATGTTTTTCCACTCGTTAAATCCGCCGATATTGTAGGTCTCGGCAATCTTGCCCTTATGGAAAATAAGGTCTATGGCACGTGCGTGGTCTTCTACGAAAAGCCAGTCTCTTACGTTCTCGCCTTTGCCGTATACGGGCAATGGCTTGCGGTGGCGTATGTTGTTGATAAATAGTGGAATAAGTTTTTCCGGGAACTGATAAGGTCCGTAGTTGTTAGAGCAGTTTGTTACCACTACAGGCATTCCGTAGGTGTCGTGGAACGCACGAACGAAATGGTCGCTCGATGCCTTAGATGCAGAATATGGAGAATGCGGATTATATTTTGTTGTCTCAAGGAAAAACTCGTCACCGTAAGCCTCGTGGTGCTCAGACGATGAGGCTTTGGTTGTAAACGGAGGCTCTATGCCCTCAGGGTGGGTCATCTGCAGTGCGCCGTAGACCTCGTCGGTAGAGATATGGTAGAAACGCTTGCCCTCATATTTCTCAGGCAGCGACTCCCAATAGAGTTTTGCAGCCTGAAGCAGTGTCAGGGTTCCCATCACGTTTGTACGTGCAAAGGTAAATGGGTCCTTTATGCTGCGGTCAACATGGCTCTCGGCGGCAAGGTGAATGATGCCGTCAACCTTCTCGTCCTGCATGAGCTGGTAGAAAGCGTCGAAGTCGCAGATGTCCATTTTTACGAACTTGTAGTTAGGCTTGTTCTCAATGTCTTTGAGGTTTGCCAAGTTTCCCGCATACGTCAGCTTATCGAGGTTGATGATGCGGTATTCTGGATACTTGTTTACGAAAAGGCGCACTACGTGGCTGCCAATAAAGCCTGCGCCGCCAGTGATGACAATTGTTTTCATATCGGTATATTTTTTATTTTAATTTCTTCTTCTTTTCTTTCTCTGGTAAATATCTATCAAACGCATGCTGATACCCAAGGCAATGCCTTCTAAAATACGATATACCCAATTGGTATTCTTAATATTGTCTCCAGTAATCCACTCTATAAGTAATAAGCCCATTACGAATGCTGTGGCGAACCAAAGAACGTAACGGCAATGCCTGAAGAATTGATTATTCATATAGTTGTGTTTCTTATTTTAGATTATGCTTCTCCATGTAAATGTCCATTAACAGGAAAATAATGCTAAATCCCAAGCCTGATATGATTTTATCCAGCCAGTCGAATTCCTTAAAATCGCCAGTAACCAGATAAATAAGGCTGTTTAAAATGATATAAACAGCGGTACAAGCAAGCACAAAGCCGCAATATTTCTGAAACTTTTTCATGTTGGTAAATATCTTATTTTAAATTATGTTTCTCCATGTAAATGTTCAAACATAGAATCATTACGCCTGCCAATACACCAGTAATCAACTTTTCAACCCAATCGAACTCTGCCATATTATCGCCTGTTATCAAATCCAAAAGGGAAGATGTAATGATATATGCAGTTCCATAAGCAAGCACGTAGCCGCAGTTTTTTAGAACCTTTTTCATAATATTTCGTTTTTTAGTGGTGTTCTCCTAATGTAAGAATGTTATTCTAAAAAATACATATCTACTGTTGCACGACCGTCAAATGTGTATCTTCTGTAGTGTTCTTCCCTTTCACCATCCAAATAGAGAATAGTTGTCGCCTCAGCCGTTAGATTTTTGAGTCTTACGGTCATTTTTCTATTTGGGATATCCACGTCTTCGACAATAATTCTTCCACTAATGTATTTCAAAGGTCCTCCAAAAATAGTACCGCCACAGCCAACAGACAGAACGTTGCTATCTGCATGGGCATCTATACGAAGGAATTCATTGGCGAGGTCCACACCTTTCTGGGGAGTCTCATATGTAGTCACAAATTCAAAAATGTAATATTCCGGGTCATAATGGTTTATTCTTGTCCCTGCATTTTTCACTTGGATTATGAAAGAGCCAAAGTTGTCATACCATGTACCAAATAGATAAGGGTCTGCATCTGATATGTCTTGCAAGACATTATTTATTTTGATTTTTCCTTCAACAACAGGCTCTTCATATTCATCTTCGTCATCATCGCTACATGAAGAAAATGAAAATGGTAAAAATGCAAACAATATAATAAATAATCTATTGATATACTTTTCCATAATTTACTTTTTAAAGTTTATGGTGGTTATTTGCTATGTTCTCCTAATGTAATAACTTCACAATCAGTGAATTTATTGCCTTCGATGGTCAATCTTATTAAAGTCCGCTCCTTGTGCCATCCCATCATGCCTGCGGCACCGGGATTGATGTGCAGAAGGTTCAGGGTTTTGTCGAACTTCACTTTCAGAATGTGTGAGTGTCCAGAGATAAAAAGTTGTGGCGGCGAGGCGTAAATTTGTCCCATGACGCTGCGGTCGTAGTTGCCCGGATAGCCGCCAATATGTTTCATCAGTACGTCCACATCCTCGCATTTCCAACGTAATGTCTCGGAAAATTCTCTTCTCAGGTCGCCTCCGTCACAGTTTCCGCAAACAGCTCTCAATGGTGCTATGGTGCGCAGTTTGTCGGCTATTTCCATTGAGCCGATGTCGCCAGCATGCCATATCTCGTCGCATTCGCCGAAATATAGTCGGTATTTCTCGTCCCAATAGCTGTGGGTGTCGCTTATTATGCCTATCCGTCTCATAATTCAAGTTTTTGTTTTACAAATCCGGCAATGAACCGTGCCGTTTCCTCAATTCCGAGTAGGGTAGAGTTGACGCACAGGTCGTAGCTGTCGGCGTGCCCCCATTTGCGCCCCGTGTAGTAGTTGTAATATGTAGACCGCTTGTCTTCAGTGTCACTGATGAATTTCCGTGCGGCAGTATTGTCAATGCCGAGGCGCTCGGATATTGTTGCTATGCGCTGTTCCTCATTGGCTGTTATGAAAACGCTTATAGCGTTTGGATTGTCACGGAGAATATAGTCGGCAGTGCGTCCCACAAACACACACGGGCCTTCTTGGGCCGCTTTCCTGATAGCCTCGCTTTGGAAAAGGAAAAGTCCCTCCTCAGAGAAGTTGTTGTTGTAGAGGTTGATGTCGGTGTTGATGTGGGGTGTAAGGTGGAACAGCGATTTCAGGAAAGAGCGGTGCTCGTCGTTCTGCTCGAAGAATTTCTCAGAGAAACCGCTCTCACGTGCGGCGAGGTTCAGCAGCTCCTTGTCGTAGAGCTTGGCTCCGAATTCTTTAGCGAGCAAACGCGCGATTGTTCCGCCACCGCTGCCTACCTGACGGCCTGTGCATATTATGGGGTATTTATTGTTTTCCATTTTCAATTTCATTATGTTGGCGTTTGAATTTGCGCATATAAACTATCATTATCCATGCCGTTACAATAGATGCTAAGAGGTCGGAGACTGGCATCGAGGCCCATACGCCGTTGAGGTCGAAGAAAATGGGCAGTACGATGAGCGACGGTATGAGAAACAGCAGTTGTCGTGACAATGACAGGAAAATGCTTATCTTGACTTTTCCGATACATTGGAAAAAGTTGGTGATAACCATTTGGTAGCCTATTATTGGGAATACGAGCATCATAATGCGCAGACCTGTGACGCTTTTTTCTATAAGCGTTGCGTCGGTTGTAAACAGCCGTACACACAGATGGGGCAAAAACATAGCCAACAGCCATCCAGTGGTCATTATGACGGTGGCTGCAATTACTGACAAGGTGACGACGCGCATCATACGGCCGAGTTTCTGTGCCCCGTAATTGTAGCCCGCTATAGGCTGCATCCCTTGGTTGACACCCATTACGAACATGACGAAAATGAAAGCTATGCGGTTGGCTATTCCGTATGCGCCTACAGCCATGTCGCCGCCGAATTTAACCAGCTGGTTGTTGATGAAAATAACCACGAGACAGGCGCAG
This sequence comes from uncultured Prevotella sp., assembly GCA_902477645.1. Lineage (GTDB taxonomy): Bacteria > Bacteroidota > Bacteroidia > Bacteroidales > Bacteroidaceae > Prevotella. The sequence continues at coordinate 7,427 of CABSIA010000145.1, forward strand.
GCGTTCATTGAGAACGGTGATATGCCGATACCTATTATTTTGCGTACAAGGTCTTTGCGCAAAGAGTAAATTCCCTTTTTGAGGTGCAGCATCTCGTTGGGATTTGAGAATATCCAGAATTGCCATATAAGAGCTGTGAATTGTGACAAAACTGTGGCTATGGCCGCGCCCCGGATGCCGAGACCAAGTCCCCAGATAAACAACGGGTCGAGAATGGTGTTTAGCACCACGGTGAATATCGTCGCATACATGGCATGCCGTGGTTTGCTTGCCGCGCGGAGAATGGCGTTCATGCCAAAATACAGATGGGTTATGGCGTTGCCTGCCAAGATAATCTCCATATAGTCGCGGGCGTA
>CABSIA010000146.1 GCA_902477645.1 uncultured Prevotella sp.
TTCAGTATGTTCGGGAATGTTCGGCTCATTCCTGTGGGTTTGTAAAATCCGTGATAGTCGAGCACCATTTTGTGGCGCAGCGCAGCCTCGGCAATGCGGTATGCAAGCTCAACCGCCTCCTGGTCGTCACGGTCGAGGAAGTCAATTTTGAAGCCCTTCACACCCATAGAGCCGTATTTCGTCATCGCCTCCTCAAGATGCTCGTCGAGCACGTTGAACACAGTCCATAGAACTATGTCCACTCCCTTTTTCTTGGCGAATGCTATTAGCTCGGGCAGTCTGATTTCCGGTATGGGGCTCATTATGTCGCCCTTCTTCGACTCATACCATCCCTCGTCCAGCACAACGTATTCGATTCCGTTTTTCGCAGCGAAATCGATGTAATATTTATACGTGTCGAAATTTATGCCGGCCTTAAAATCCACACCTTTCAGATTCCAGTCGTTCCACCAGTCCCATGCCACTTTTCCCGGTTTTATCCATTGCGTGTCGTTTGTCTTGGCGGGCTCGGCGAGTGCGTACACAAGGTTGTTCACGGGCATGTCGGTGTCCTTTTCCGTCACTGCCACGATGCGCCATGGGGTAGTGAACTGCTTGCCATTGGTGCGTGCTATATAGTCTTCCGTAGAAGTTACGTAGCGCTGCTGCCTCCACGGATATTTCTCAAAAGTTTTTGGATAGCGGGCAAACCATCCCTCAAGGCTCTCACCGTCTGTAGCTTTTTTGACAAACATGCCGGGATATGCTTTCAGGTCGCTTTCAAGAATTGTCAGTTTTATGCCCTTGTTGTCTATCGTTGCCGGCAGAAATGCGAGTTTGCCTTGCGCTTCTTTCAGTGGTTTCTCATCGTAGATGTTCTGAAAAGCCATAGCCTCGGGCTTTTTGTCGTTTGTGGTAAACGAAAGCCATGTGGTGTTGTCGCCGTTGAAACGGAACTGGGCCTTCTCGTCGCTGATGGTTGCCGACACTTTGCCCCTGCATGCAAAACGGTAGGCTATGCCGTCGTCAAAAGCTCTGAAAACCACTGTCCAGCCTTTGCCCAATGTCAGCGTGGTCTCGTTGTATTCCGCCGTAACGCTGCTTTGGCGGTAGAATGGAGTAGGGAATGTGGTTTTGAAATATTTTGCCCGTGACGCAGTGGCTTTTCCCTGATATGCGTTGTTGATGTCAATCTGCGACGGGCGCATCAGCTCACGTCCGTTGTGCACAATTCGCCATGTCAGCACTTTGCCTGCGTCAATTTCAACTTGCAGCCGCCCGTTGGGTGACTGCAAGCTGTGGGTCTTGCCATTCAATTGCATGGTAAGCAGCAATGCAAAAAAGATGTTTAAGAATTGTTTCATGGTGTTTTTTTGTAGGGCCGTTATGTATAACGGTCGCAATAAACAGTGGTAATTATTACGATGAAAAGGTTTCCGTGTGGTGGTTTGTTTGCGGCCGCTATTCATAGCGGCCCTACGGCGTTTTGTGTGCTACATCCCCCCCTTATTTCACGCTCCACTCAAACAGTCCGGCAGAGTTGTCTTCTGGAAGGTCTATTTCCATTTTTACGGCTGTTGTGCTCACTGGGTCGAAGTTCACGGTGCATGCGCTGCCCTTTACTGATGGATATTTGTCGGCACCGGTCACAGGCTGCCACTGTCCGTTTGCGTCTTTGTAGAACATGCGCCATGCCTTTGGAATGCGGCATCCGCCCCAGGGACCGTCATCGAACCAGTATACGGTTGCGCTCTGAACGGTAGAGGCTTTCTGGAACTCGTAAGCAATCCACTCTGTGCAGTTTTTCTTTGGCCACCAGTGGTAGTAAGGCATTGAGCGGTCGTTGCCGTCCTTTGGAACCAGACGGTCGTTTATAGACGACAGTGAAGATGCCGGGGTAGAGGCTGTTATCTTGCTTTGCGAGGCCAATGTCGCAGGTTTTGACGGGCGCGACGCGCTCAAATCCTGAGCCTGCCATACGCGCATCTTTCCGCTGCCGCGGTGACACCACGCATAGTATGGTATCAGTGTCATTCTCACGTCCTTTGCAGTCAGTCGTCCGCTCTTGTCGAAGCTCAAAGTCTGGGCATCGGTTTTTATGGTCTTTATGAAGTAATCAGCCACCTTTGCATCCTTGGCATGCAGGGTTCCGTCCTCAACAGTCATCTTAGGCTCCTGGTTAATCAGTGCGCCCATAATGTCGAAATCGTTATCGGGCCATTCGGCACAATAAACCACCGGACCACGCTCTATAGCCACGTATCCGCGGTCGGCAGCCACTTTTCCGTTGGCACGTACCGTGCGTGGCTCCATGTCGAAGTGTACACGTACCACGTCGCCCTTTTTCCATTTGCGGCTGATGGTGAAATATCCGTCATCGGTGAGCTTGCCCTCCATCTTTACGCCATTTACCTCAACGGCATATTGTGGGCGCAGGTTGTCGCTGTATTCGTACAGATCGCTCGGAACTACCTGGTTGCGTACCCATCCGGGAATTCTGATCTTCATAGCCCACAGGCCGGCCTTGTTATCAGCCACCTTGATGGCTATGTCACCATTCCATGGATATTCCGTGGTCTGGGCGATGTTAACCTTCTTGCCGTTGACTTTCAGAGCCGACGTGTTGCTCATAAAGAGGTTCACATAAACGTTCATGTCCTTCACCGCATAAACATATCCTGGCAGCGACGGAATGAAACGTGCGATGTTTGACGGGCAGCAGGCACAGCCAAACCATGGCTGACGCTGGTGCTGGCCCATAGACTCAAGAGGGTTGGGATAGTAGAAAGCGCCGCCGTCCAACGAAACGCCTGAGATAAGTCCGTTGTAGAGCGAGCGCTCCAATACGTCGTAGTATTTCGACTCACCGTGCAGCAGGAACAGACGGTAGTTTACGTAAACATTGCCGATGGCGGCGCAGGTCTCGCAATAAGCCGACATATTCGGTAACTCGTAGTTTTTGCCGAAAGCCTCGCCCGACGCCGTAGAGCCTATGCCGCCGGTTATGTACATTTTTTTGCCTACGATATTCTCCCAAATTTTGTCTATTGCCTCGATATACGACTTGTCGCCGGTCAGTGCGGCCACGTCTGCCATTCCCGCATACATATAGGCGGCGCGCACGGCATGGCCAACAGCCTCGTCCTGCTCTACGACAGGCTTGTGGCTCTGGCTGTACTCGGTCTTGAAACTGGTTTTTCCGCGGTAGTCCAAAAGGAATTTAGCCTCGTCCAGGTATTTTTTCTCGCCTGTGAGCACGTAGAGCTTGCACAGGGCCATTTCCGCAATCTGGTGTCCGGGCACAACGCATGCCTGTTCTGGATTTGCGCCAACCTCACGGCATACGCAGTCGGCATAGCGGCGTGCGATGTCGAGGAATTTTCTTGAGCCTGTGGCCTGATAATGTGCCACAGCACCCTCCACCATGTGCCCGAGGTTGTAAAGCTCGTGGCTGAGGTCCTCTTCCTTCGACCAGCGTTTGTCGCCGGCCCAATTGTGAGGATGTTTCGGGTTCATAGTGCGCGAGGTATAAAGGTAGCCGTCGGGCTCCTGTGCCTTTGCCACAATGTCGAGCACGCTGTCTATGTATGCCACAAGCCGCTTGTCGCTGTAGGTCTGCAGCGAGTAGCTTGCGCCCTCAATAGTCTTGTACACGTCGGTGTCGTCGAACGAATATCCTTCGACCTTGTAGCTGTCGCTCGGGTTTGCGGCTTTCTCAAAATTTGTGTATCGTCCTGTCTCCTTGCATTTGCTGAAGGCGAGCGGAATAGTCACCTCACGGCTTGCCTTGAGGCGCTGTCCCCAAAACGAGTCGGTAACTTTCACTTTTGTAAACTCCACAGGGGTGATAGGGTAGCCATGGCTTTTCTCTGTCTGGGCTACAGCATTTGCGCATACGGCAGTTGCCAAAACAAATAATGCTTTTAGTCTCATTTCCGGTTATTGTTTTTATTATTTTTGTTTTAATATTATTCTCATAAAAACGGCACACGTCGAATTTCTGGTACAAAGTTACGGTTTTTCCCGATAATTAATACAAAAATAGTCCTAATCATTATAAATATAGTATTGAAATGCCAAAAATAAACGCAACCGCTTGCGAAGCCACATGCAACCGCTTGCGTTGGCAATTGCAAGCGGTTGCGTTGGCAATTGTACCCATCCGCATTTTCTTGAATGTTTTTCAATGGTGTTTTTTTTATGTCTCGATGTCAACTCTGTGTATGCGTAATTGAATGTTTTTTTATAAGAACAAAAAAGTGGGCTGCGGAAATCTCCGCGGCCCACACTTTCAAGTCAATTTATCAAAACGGTTTTTATTTTGCGATATACTTCTTGCCGTTCATAATGTAGAGACCCTTGGCGGTCTTAATCTGCTGTCCGGCGATGTTGTACATGCGGTTGTTGCCTGCGCCGTCGGTTGTGATTTCTGAGATGCCTGATGTGTAGCTCTCCTCGTCCATGAAGGTGATGTTGTAAACATACTGCTTGCCCTCAACCTCGAAGCACATTGCGCCAGTTGTCTTAAACGGAGCCTCGATGTCCTCTGAGAGATCGGTAACGATGTAGTACTTCTCGCCATCCTTCTTAATAGAGAGTGAGATAACACCATATTCGTCGTACTCGCCGCTGAGGTTGAAGAAGAGACCGTTGGTAGGAGTGGTGGCCTCTGAGTACAGACCTGATGCGAGCATGCCCTTCAGATAGTAGTTGTCGGTGCTCATAAGGTCGTCTACGGTAACGCCGAGAGCGGTGGCTGCCTTCTCAAGGTCAATTTCGCACTGTGCCTGGTCGAAACCTACAACAGGAACCTTAATGTTCTCCTCACCTACTTTCTCTGCCTGCGCGATGTCGGCAACGAATGATATTGTGAAGGCAACCTCAATCATCTTCTCGGTCTCCTCGTTAACAAGGAACAGGCTTACGTTGCGTACTGTGCCTACCTCGTTTGCGCCAGGGTATTGGTAAACATCGAATACGCCGGTTGAGGTGTTCCAGCAGATACCTACAGGAGCATCGGCTCCCCAGGCGTGGCCGCGCCCGTCAGCATTGATCCATACTCCAGGAGCAGGGCTGCAGAGATACTGTGTGTAAGGAGCATACTTGTTGCCGCCCTGCTCTGGAATAGAGTCGGCATTCATGATATATAGCTTAGGCTCTGCAATTCCGAGAATTTCCTCGCATTGCGCAGGTGTCAGAGTGAAGTGGGTCTGATTGCCGTCAGCGATATAATCTGTGGTAGATGCGATTACCTGTACTGCGGCAGGTTTCTTGTCAACAACTTCCCATGCGTCCTGAGAGCCTGTCTCCTTGTGAACGACCTCGATGTTGAGAGTTACCGTATAGTACTTGTCGCCCTCAGGATTGAGGAAGTAAATCTTAGCATTGCATGTTGTGCCGACATTGGCTTGCTTGCCTGCATACGCACCGACATTCAGAACAGAGTAATCATCTGTTGTGACCGGCTCCCAGAAGAATGCCGCTGTCGCCCCCCAGCTTGTTACAAATCCGTTCTCATCGAACCAGTAACCGCCGTTGTTTGCAGTTCCTGTACCAGAATACAGTGAGTTCTCGTCCTTTTGCATTTTTGGAGCAAGTCCGGACAGCTCTACGCCAAGTGCTGTAGCGATAGTCTCTGCGTCTACATTTACACGTGTTGTCTGATAATCGGCGAAAGTGTCATCAATTGTAACGTTAACGTCCAAGTTGCCCAAGCTGACCAACTCGTCAAGTCCCTTGCTCTCAGCCTCAACAAACTTCACGTTTACATTGAGTTTATAATACTTGTCACCATAAATTATGTAGAACTCAGCCTTTGACAGCTCGTCGGCCTTGTTTGTGCCGGGATATTGTCCGAGGTTGCATGTCAGCTCGCCTGTGGCAGGATTGAGTGTGAAAGCCTCGAGGAAGATGGAGCAGTCGGCACCGTATGCAGCGGCAGCCACATAGTCAGAAGGCTCGCCCTGCTGCTCGTGTCCTTGCCCGTACATTGTGCGGCGCAGCCACCAGCCTGGAGCGCCTGCTGTTGATTCGTTTGTAAGGGAGTCTCTCATCACGCCAAGCTCTGTGTCGTACCAGTTTGTATACATGATTTTGCTGAGAACAGGGGCTATAGCAGCGTTGTCTGCCCCGAAAAGTGTGCCTAAGTCGCTCAGGTCGAATGATACTGGTGTGGCATCATATCCCTGATGCGTGTAACGCTCCACGTTAATCGATTTCTCTCCCACCATGGTCATGGTGCTCAGCTCTGAGCGCTTCACCGTCTTTGGCTCTGGAGCATCGGGAAGCACGAGAATGTTGAATGTGATGTCGAAAGTGGCCTGCTTGCCGTTGTAATTGAGCACAGCGGTGAATTTTGCCTGCTCGCCGCCTGCAAAAGCTTTCGGCATTTGGCCTGTGAATACTGTGAACGCATCATTCTCGGCATCCCAGTCGATTCCTCCGTAAATTTTGGCAGACTCGCCATAATTGGCAGCATTGCCCTCTGCGTCCATCCACATCTCGCCGGGGTTTCCTGTCCAACTGTTGTTGTCGGCAGGAGCAAGTGTCCCTGCTGATCCCTTAACTTGGAACATAGGTGTTCCTTCTGGTGGTGTAGGCTCGCCTTCTTCTGGGGCAATAGCGTTGTGCCACTCGTCAAGAGCCGCTGCAAGAGTTGCCGCATCTGTGCCTACAGCCTGAGCGACATCGGCCAGCTTAAACTCTGCCGTCACGCTGCTGTAGTCTGTTGTTGGATACTGTTGCACAGTTTGTGAGAACTGCGCATTTGCAGCCACCGACACAAATGCCGCCGCTGCCGTGAGCACTAATTGTCTCACACGGTTAATTCCAGTAAATAATTTCATACTCAATTCTTAGTTATTAGTTAGTAATAAAAATAATCTTCCGGTCACAACGGTATGCTGTCGTTTTTTTTGTTTTTGCAAATATATTTAAAAATAATGCGTAAATAATGACAAAATAGTCCTAAATGATGCAAACGGGACGATTTTGTCATTGTTTGAGACAATTTTTTTATTCTTGGGACAAAAAAGTATTTCTCTTGCATACGACAGGACTATTTTGAATTTCTACGTAAAAAATAAGGTGTAACTTTGCAACGTGAAATTTTATGAATAACTACAAACTAAATAAACCAAATGAAAAAAAACTTGAAAACAGCAGGTTGCCTCTTGTGCATGATGGCATTCGCAATGACAGCGGCGGCAGATCAAACATCTGTCACGGTGGGCAGCAAGACCGAACTGGCAAAATCCGCAGCATTGGTATTGGCATCGGTGGAGTCAGACGATAATCCTCCCACACGTATTAACGACAACGCCTTCAGACCAACAACTCCATATTGGAGCAGTTTTACCGGAACCGAAAACTACGGCAAAACAGAATACGTGGAACTGCAATGGGAGTCGGGCATCAATATTGAGGAGTGCAGAGTCTATTGGGCACAAGACGGCACCGACATAGAATATC
>CABSIA010000147.1 GCA_902477645.1 uncultured Prevotella sp.
TGCCCAGAATGTATATCTCCATCTCAAGAATTCCCACCTGCCTTATGCCGTCAAGTATCTCTCTCCAAGAGTGCTGCTCGTCGTGGGCCTCCCTGTAGCGCGCTATAAGCTCCTCATTGTCTCTCAGCTCCAGAGTCTGGCAATACCTCTTTACCGGCACGCCATATTCCTTACGCGCATATCCTGTATTTTTGTTTTCCATAGCTGCAATGTTATTTTTTTATCTTCAGCACCGGCATTATGGTGTTGCAAGGCTCGGGCAGTGTGACGACAAGGGCATTTGGAGTTCGCTCAAACCTTACCTTGCCATAGCCGAGAAGCTCTACCTGCTTTATCTCTCCGAGGAACAAATGGCTGTCCTTAGCCAATGCCCTCACAGACATCTTACCGTCTTCGGGCCATGCCAATGCGCTGACATACAGATATTTGTCTGTCTGCGTGAAGCGTATCTCGCCGCTGCCTGCCTTGGCGTAATTTCCGTCATTGAAACCCTGTGCGTTGATCTTGATATCGGAATCGGCAATAGGCCCCTCGCCAAATTTCGCCCACGGGCGTGTGCCGTAGATACTCTCGCCGTTGACCTTCATCCATGCGCCAAACTCCTTCAGTATGGCAATCTCCTTCTCGTCGGGTGTGCCGTTGCTGCGAAGGGGCACACTGAGCAGCATGTTGCCGTTTTTCGACACTATGTCGACAAGCAGTTTTGCCACAGTCCTGGCATTTTTATAGTGTCCGCGCTCATATATGCCCGTGTCGTAGTGCCAGCCGCCGATGCAGTTGCAGCACTGCCACGGACGCTCCATGATCTTGTTTGGCGCGCCACGCTCAACATCCCATACAAGCGCCTCTTTCTGCTCCTCGGTAAGAATTTTTCCGAATACCACAGCCTCGTTTCTACCCTTGTTCTGAGCCTCACTGCGGTTGTACATGTGGGCTGCTATCTTCATGCCGGCATCGCTGACAGGATAGAACGGCAGGACTGTGACATCGAAATATATGAGGTCTGGATTGTAGCGGTTTATGGCGTCGAGTGTGCGGTTGTAGAAATTTGTCACATACTTCCCGGTAGGAGCGCACGCCCCGTTTTCCCATCCCCACTGACGGTGTATGGCGCCATTGTCCCAGGTATTGTCGCTAAAGTCATGATTTTGTGCGTAGAGGTTCTGCGGGTCGAGTCCCTTCCACCATTTCTCCGTGCCGTCGGCATTTGGCTTATAGCCGTCTTCCTTAGTGAGCCACCCGTCGTATCTGACGCCTATCTTGTCGCCTTTGAGATCGAAGCGTCTTGACGGCTCATACCATGTCCATGCATGATCGGCATGGAACGAGATACCGAATGGCAGTCCCGCTTTCTTTGCGGCTTTTGCCCATCCGTCGAGAATGTCTCTCTTGGGTCCTATGGCCACAGAGTTCCACTCCTGATATTTAGAGTCCCAAAGGTCAAAATTATCATGGTGGTTGCCCAAGGCGAAGAAATAACGCGCTCCGACCACATCCTTATAGAAAGCCACCAGCTCATCGGGAGTCCAGTTCTCAGCCTTAAAGAGCGGAAGAATATCCTTAAATCCCACCTCTGAGGGGTGTCCGTAGTGCTCACGGTGGAAATTGCTCTTATAGTTTCCCTCCATATACAGCTCGCGGGCCATCCAGTCGCCGCTTCCCTCAACACACTGGGGTCCCCAATGCGCCCATATACCGAACTTCGCATCACGGAACCATTTCGGGGTCTCATATTTCCGAAGCGACTCCCATGTCGGGTCAAACGAACCGGCCTGCATCGGCTCGTCGGCCTCAGATACCGGAACTTTGTAGTCTTGCGCCTGCACGGTCATGGCCGTAAGCGCAAAGGCAAGTAAAAAGCTTTTCTTCATTGCTGTTGTCTTGTTTAATTGTTATATAATTATATACAGATATGCCTCGTCCGTCATTTTTAGTAATATTTAGAAATAACATAATGCAATTATGCTTTTGCCATTACAGGGCGCATTGCCACGAATACCTGTTACCCAGGGCGACGCCCTGGGCTATGTGCCTGTTGCCCTTTCAGAGCGCATACATATATCCGTTAATTGTCGGATAAATATAATATTTCCCATTAGCAAAGACAGCTTTGCTTGGCGCCCAGTATTTTTCATTCTTTGCCGATGGAAAATAACTGCCTTCAAAACTCCAGTGTACGAAATCCTTAGATTTCCACACCACAGGTGGCCCGGATGTCTCCAGTCCTCTGCCATATCCGTCAGTTGTTGCGTAGCAATAGAAAGTGCCGTTTATTTCTTGAATACTCGCATCGGCAACCATGTCTGGAATCAGGGACTTACCAAAAGGATTCTCAACGGCAGTTTGCGATGTTGACAATTCTGGTACCGCAAATATAAACAATAAAAACCATGAAAGTCTTATTCTCATATTATCTAAGTATTAAGGCTGTTATATCATACAGAATATATGCACCCGTTAATGTGGCTAACTGTTGAAGTCTACTAATATACGGAACACTTTGCCCGGGTTCTGGCTCCACCAGGTCATAGTGTCAAGTGCGTCATGGGGCTTGATGACCTTGGTGATAAGTTTGTCTACGGGACAGGTGCCCCGCTCCATATAGCGGATTACGGCACGGAAATCTGCGGGAGTGGCATTGCGCGAGCCACGGATATCCAGCTCTTTCTGCACAAACAATTTTGTCTGAAACGACACATCGGTCTTGGCATATCCGATGTAGACCACACGCCCAGTGAAAGCCACCTCATTGATTGCCATCTGATATGTCGGCGCACAGCCCACAGCCTCTATTACGACATCGGGGCCGAAACCTCCGGTTATTGCCATGAGTTGTTCGTGCAGATTACCTCTTGTGCTGTTAATGACGTGCGTAGCTCCGAGACTGTGCGCAATGGCAAGTTTCTCGTCGTCGATGTCAATGGCTATTACCATAGCGCCACGCAAGGCAGACCTCACGACGGCCCCCATACCAACCATGCCGCAACCGATAACCATAACCACGTCAATATCTGTGACTTGGGCACGCGACACAGCATGAAAACCTACACTCATAGGCTCTACGATGGCACACGTGCGCACGTCGAGCTGTCCCGCAGGTATCACTTTTTGCCACGGCATTGCGAGATACTCCGTCATTGCCCCGTTGCGCTGAACGCCAAGAGTCTCATTGTGCTGGCAGGCATTTACACGACCATTACGGCATGATGCGCATTTCCCGCAATTGGTATATGGGTTCACGGTAACAGTCATGCCGGCCGTCAGTGTTTCGGGCACATTTTCGCCAACCTTTACTATCGTCGCACCAATCTCGTGACCAGGAATTACAGGCATCTTCACCATAGGATTTCTGCCAAGATACGTATTGAGGTCTGAGCCGCAAAATCCTACATAATTCATCTTCAGCAGCACCTCTCCGGGTGCCAAATTCTCAATATCTGCAATCGTTGTTACTTCGATTTTTCTTTCTCCAATTATTTTTATTGCTTTCATTCTGACATGTTTTTTATATACGGTAAATTTATTATGTTTTCTATTTCGTAGAACCGCTGGGCATTTTTTCCGAGAAAAGCCTCTTTCTCTTCCGTGGTCAGCTCACCGGTTTTCAGTATAAAGTCGTACGACATACGGTATGTTATTGCTGTTATCGTGCGTGGATAGTCGCTGCCCCACATCAGTCTGTCGATGCCTACCCAACCGGCAGCCTCACGGATGCTCTTGACAGCAGACGGGAAAGGATAAAACTCACTGTTGTAGAGCCATGTTATGCCTCCTGACTCTATCATGACGTTTTCTCCAAGCCGTGCCAGCATCACCTGGCTTTTGAACGACGGCGTTGTCACCATGCCAAAATGTCCGATGGCAATTTTCAGCCGTGGGCATTCCTGTATTATCTCTCCCATCTCTGCTATCTGGCCGGCATCGTCGGCCAGACACATGGAAAGTATCATGCCATGCTGTTCCATATACTTGAACATTGGCAGCAAGGCTGCAAGAGGTGCCCTAAGACGATGGCCCGGCACAGCAATGCCTTTCAGTCCTGCCGCAAATGCCGATGATGCCCCGGCAACAGTTGTCGCCATGCCCATACAGAAGAAACGGTGTGGATATTGCTTCTGTACTGCTGTGAGATATTCGTTTTGGTTACCATCGATAACTTCCTGCACTACCACAGCCGCCGATACCTGGGCATAGTCCATATTGCTTAGGAAAACTTCCGCTGTGTTTCTGCCGTCAATCATAAATGGCGGCAGCATTTGCACCTCCTCATCCATAAATACGCTTCTGCCATTCTTGAGTGAGAGGATGCGCTTGCCGTCTATCCAAGTGTCCTGTTTGAGCCACAAGTGTGAGTGTGCGTCTATAATATTCATGGCCTCTATATTTTTTAACTACGAGTTGGCCCAGCTTACTCTCTTCTGGTCGCCTATAATCTCTCTCACCCTCTCTATCAGAAGCCAGTCTGGTTCTTCGTTTGCCCACTCTATATTGCGTCTCACGTTGGCGGGATTGGCAGATGAGAACAGCGTGCTGGCAATGCGCGGATTGCTCACCGAGTACTGTACGGCGAGTTTCTCTATAGGGTAATTATGCTCTTTGCAAAGTCTGGCAGCTTTAGCGCAAGCCTCTACCAAAGGCCGCGGGGCAGGATGCCAGCTTGGAACTCCACGTTCGGAGAGCAGCCCCATGCTGAGTGGTGAGGCATTGACCACACCAACATGTTTGCTCTCAAAATAATCAAGAAAGTCCACCAGCTTATCATCATTCAGGCTGAAATGGCAGAAGTTGAGCACGCTTTCCACAACACCTTCCTCACTGTGGTCTATGACCCATTTCAGATTTTCCAGCTGAAGGTCTGTTATGCCTACATGTCCCACCACGCCTTTCTTCTTCAGCTCGACAAGGGCGGGCAGAGTCTCATCCACCACTTTCTGCAACCCTCCGGGAAGCGAGGCCTGAAACTCTATGTCGTGCACATTAATAAGATCTATGTAGTCTATGCCGAGCCTCTCCATGCTCTCATACACGCTCTCCTTGGCGCGCTGTGCGGAATAGTCCCAATAGTTTACGCCATCCTTGCCATAACGTCCAACTTTTGTCGACAGATAATATTTGTCTCTCGGTATCTGGCGCAGAGCCTTTCCTAAGACGGTCTCAGCCTTCAGGTGCCCATAATAGGGCGACACATCGATGAAATTTATGCCGCCATCTATGGCTGCAAACACGGCGTTGATGCCTTCCTCCTCCTTAATTCCATGGAAAACGCCACCCAACGACGAGGCTCCGAAGCCAAGATTTGAGACACGCATTCCTGTTTTTCCAATTTCGTTGTAAACCATATCTTAAATTTTTGGCAAATATAGTAAATTCAGAAATATCTGAACCATGGTAAAAAAGACTTTATAGAGTAAAAAATCGACTTTCATAAGCAAAAACGATAAATCGACATTGAAATATGGTAATTTATCGACTTTTACTTGCCAATAAACACAGAAAAATGTAACTTTGCAGAAGAACAAATATTCTTCAACGTCAATGAACTACCCTATTGAGAAACTTAACGTCTACACTCTGAATGTGGGCTACGCCATACACAATGCTGACTGGAACTGGAAAAACGTGCAAAGCCCCTTCGCACGGCTGTATCTCGTTGTCGACGGTACGGCAAAAATAGAACTGCCTACCGGCACTTACGACCTCAAGCCGGGACACCTGTATTTTATTCCCGCATTCACCAAGCACAGCTACATCTGCAATGCTCATTTTTCTCATTACTATCTGCATGTCTACGAGCGGCAAAGCGGCACATCTGGAGTTCTCGACGAGTGGAGCTTTCCGACAGAGGTAAAAGCGGAAAAAAGCGACACCGAACTCTTCGAGCGGCTGATACGCATAAATCCGTTTATGAAGCTGCCCATGTCTAACCCCATTGGCTACGACAACCATCAGACACTGGTCAGCAACATGCAGCTCAACGTAAAACGCCCGTTCTGCGACAAGGTTGAGTCAAGGGGCATTCTTTTCATCCTGCTGTCAAGGTTCCTGAAATATGCCGAGCCGAAAAACGAGGTCAACGACAACCGCATCCGCCAGGCTCTGACCATCATAAGGCTCAAACTCGATCGGATTCTCGTCATTTCGGCAATAGCCAGCGAGGTGTGTATGTCGAAAGACCATTTCATCCGCACGTTCAAGAAAGAAGTAGGAACCACTCCCAACGCATATATAATAAGTAAGAGAATGGAAATGGCACAGTTGCTTCTGCTAACCACCGACAACTCCATAAAGGTCATCGCCATGCAAACAGGCTTTACCGATGACTCATATTTCAACAAATCGTTCCGTAAACACTCGGGGATGTCGCCACAGCAATACAGGGAACAACGCTGACTTCCTTTAACTTGACCGTTCATCATAGGTGAACAACCGTAAAAGATAGATGGCAACATTATGCGTTTTCAGAACAAATACCCGCAAAACTAAATAATGAATATGTAAATTGTCAGGCATTATGGGATTTGTCGTTATAAAACGATATCACTCCAAATATCGGAAGAACCATAATAAATACAGATATTTCAACTCAAAATAATAATTATTCACTATCTTTGTAACACTATAAACCATCTTAGACATGAAAGACATTTACAAGAAACGCTGTTTGGGCATTCTGGCGATCATATTATTTCTGATTGCCCTAATAATGATTATAGGCACTGGCAACAATCAGTGCCCGCCACGCCTTGCACATATCGACAGCCTTATGGAAACAAATCCGCAGGCTGCCTACGACAGTCTGCTGCATATAGACTCTATGCGCATCTACGATGGCGATAAGGCCACGGAGATGCGCCTGCTTATGCTCAAGGCGAAAGCACAAAACAAGCTCTACCTGCAAATGCCGTCCGACACCGTTTTCTCCGATGTCGTTTCCTATTACGACCGCCACGGCTCTGCCAACGACCGCATGCTCTCCCGATATCTGCTCGGATGCATATATGCGGGCGCGAAGGAAGCACCAATGGCATTGGAATGTTTTATTGACGCGGTAGAGCAAGCCGACACCACATCCAACGACTGTGACTACAATACATTGTTTAGGATACATGGGCAAATAGCAAGTTTATACGAATCACAACATTTGTTCGATAACTCTATGATTGCAAATAATCACTTTAGTGAATATGCTCTCAAGGCAGGTGATGTTTACAACTATATACGCGGAAAGGAGTTTGTTGGCGGCACCTGTTTTTCTTTAGGTGACACACTAAAGGCACTCAGCATCTTCAAAGACTGCATCAGTCTCTACAACAAGCATGGTCTCCATAAAGCGGCAGCAAGTGCTTATCCAATCATTATAAACCTTAAATCCGCAACTCCATTACCGAAGTGCTACCTACATGAAGATAAATGGGCT
>CABSIA010000148.1 GCA_902477645.1 uncultured Prevotella sp.
GATAGTGGCATGGCGTTTATTGTAAAACAACGGGCCGCACACTATGTAAATCTCGCCATATTTCTTAGCCCATTTACGGCATTTCTCCTCCAGCTCTTTCCAGTCGCCATTGTTCAGACGTGCGTTCTGCGGGCACATATTCGTAAGCAGAAACGACTGGCTCATAGCAGTTTTGTCCCAACGGTTGTCGCCTGCCGGACACATGTGTCCGCGGCTCCATCCAGAGCCGCGATAATCGGCAAGCGCAGGTCCGTCTACGACATCATCATCCTCCGCAAAATCATCTGTACGTTTAACTTTCCCGTATGCCTTTTCCGCCGTCAGACTCCAAGCCACCCACAACGGAATGCGCATCCCTGCATCATAGCACGCCACATATCCTTTCCTATGCAACATCTGACCCACTTTGCCCCTCTGCAAAAGCAGCTCACAGGGAGGGCAGATTTCCAACCTGCCATTACTGCCTGTTTCCTCTTTCTCCTGTACAGCCACCGCTCCATCGGCATCAGCACCATTATCCAATTTTTTCACAGCCACTATCAGACTGACGGCAAGCAGAACCACCGCCGCAAATAATTTTCTATTGCTCATAAATCGGCCAATTTATATCTAAAAAATGTCGCTGACTGCAAAGGTACACAAAAATCCGAAACCATGAATTATATTTTTTGACAGTTCAATAAAAATATCCTATTAAACAACATTTTTCGAAAAGAATCTCACAAAAAAAGGAGCAGAAAAAGGGAAACGAATTTACTTCGTTTCCCTTTTTGTATGGTATTCTGTTTTTTCTGCTTTTACACTATAAAAATATATGATCTACCGTTGAGGCATATATCCAAGTGTAAACTGCACTTGCGATACCGAAGATTACGACCCCGACGGTGCAGATAGCAAGGGTAAGCTTGGTGTTGATGTCTGCTTCGATAAAGAATACCGGATAGTTGTTTGGCTTGATGTACATTGCCTTAACGATGAGCAGATAGTAGTAGAGACTCACAACTGTGTTTACAAGTGCGATGAAGACAACCGCATAGGTAATGAGACCTACATTAGTGTCGATGGTATAACCCTTAACAGCAGCCATGAAAACGAAGAATTTCGAGAACATACCTGCGAACGGAGGAATACCGCCAAGCGAGAACAAAGCAAGTGTCATAACGAAAGACAAGCCAGGGTTGGTCTTGTAAAGACTGTTGTAGTCGCAGATGTTGACACAACCACCTGTATTTGTCTCAATCAAAGAAATGATGGCGAAGACCGCAATGTTGGCAACAATGTAGATGAGCACATAGTAAGTCAGTGCGGACACACTCGTACCCCAATCGCCACCAGAAAGCAAAGCGAGCATTATATAGCCAGCCTGTGAGATAGAGCTGAAAGCCATGAAACGCTTGATGTTGCGCTGACGGATGGCAAAAAGGTTTGCCACAGTGATAGACAACACAATCACGATACAGAGCATAGGATGCCAGAAATCGAAGAGATTGGCAAATACCTTTGTAAGGATTGTGAACAAGGCAAATGCGGCAGCACCCTTAGAGATTACACTGAGGTAACCGGTTACAGGTGTCGGAGCGCCCTGATAGGTATCAGCAGTCCAGAAGTGGAAAGGAACAAGAGAGAGCTTGAATGCCAAACCACTGAAGAAGAATACGAGTCCGGCAATTGCAAGAGGTGTGGCGGTAATATTCTGTGCGAAGTCCCTGAAGAAGAGATTACCGACTGAGCCATAAAGCATACTGAGACCATAAAGCATGACACCGCTTGAGAATGTTGCAGTAAGAATGAACTTAGCACCGGCCTCTGCAGATTCCCGGCTCCATTTATTGTATGCGACGAGACATGCCATAGGCACACTCGCCATCTCGAGTCCAAGGAAGAACAACAGGAAGTGGTTTGCACTTACCATTACATACATACCCAACAAGGTTGAGAGTACAAGCAGATAGAACTCGCCCTCGAACTTTGCCATATCATTGTCATAAATCCAACTTTTAGCATGAAGGCATACAAGAAGTGTACCGAAAGCAAGAATAGACTTTATCACACCGATTGTTGGTGTAACGACAAACATGCCTCCGAAAAGCTGATCCTTTGCGCTGTCGCCAAGTGTCAGAAGGATGTGTATCAAAAGCAGACCGCACACTATGGTGTTAAACCCATCACGATCTCTCTCGTCTGCTGTCATGAAGTCGACTACAAACACTGCTACCAGAACAAGCAGAAGGGTCAATTCCGGTAACATATATAAAAATTGACTATAATCTATATACATGATTCTAATATAGTTTAAGCGTTAAAGTGTTACGTAGGTTGAGTAAAGACCAATATGCTTGATAATAGGAGCTACGGCATCGTTGATAATATCCTGTGCCCACAACGGAGCAAGGCCAAGACCTGCAACGCAGGCGATAAGACCTATCACGGCAACCCGCTCGTCCCATGTGGCATCGTGAAGCTCAAGGAACTTTGGATTGGCAACTTTCTCAAACAAAATCTTACCCACAACACGAAGTATGTAGACTGCTGTGACAACAATCGAGGTACAGGCAATGATGGTGCAAGTACGGCGGAATGTATCACCATTCTCGAATGAGCCGACAAAGATATTCATCTCGGCAACGAAACCAGAGAAGCCCGGCAAGCCAAGGTTGGCAAGACCTGCTATAACATAACCTACAGAGAGGAATGGCACAATCTGCATCAAACCGCCAAGGTAGCGGACATCACGTGTTCCAGCACGGTGGTAAATCATACCGATAACGGCAAAGAACAAGGCCGTCATCAAACCATGTGAGAGCATCTGAAGGACAGCACCGGTAATGGCTGTCTGAGTAGTCATAAGCAATGCGAACAATACCATACCGCAGTGAGACACTGAAGAGTATGCGTTGATGTACTTGAGGTCGGTCTGCACACATGCCGAGAGAGCACCATAAACAACAGAGATTGTGGTGAGTATCAGGAATACTGGCGCCCACATGTCAAGAGCATCGGGCATAAGGAACATTCCTATACGGAAACATCCATAGCCGCCAAGCTTCATAAGCACACCGGCATGAAGCATAGACACAGCAGTAGGCGCACTTGCGTGACCGTCAGGTGACCATGTGTGGAACGGGAACAATGCACCAAGAACACCGAAACCGATGAAGATGAACGGGAAGAACACATTCTGAACCTCAACAGGTATGTTGTGCATCTCGGCAATGGCAATGATGTCCATAGTGGTTGCGCCACTGTAGAAATAGATTGCCAAAATACCGATGATGAGAAGGGCAGAGCCTCCCATAAGCATCAGCGTAAGCTTCATTGCCGCATACTCCTTGGCACCGCTACCCCACACACCGATAAGAAGATACATAGGGATAAGAGCCACCTCGTAGAACATGAACATTGTGAAAAGATCCTTCGAGATGAAGAAACCGAACACACCAGATGACAAGAGCACGAACCAGAGGAAGTACTCCTTCTTCATAGGCTGCATCTGCCAAGAGGCAAATGTACCTGTAAACACGATAATCGCCGAGAGCAATATCATAACGACAGAAATGCCGTCGACACCTGTGGCAAAATTGATATTGAAAGGCTTAAACCAAGGTATAGAGTCGCCAAGCACCATCGGGTACTTGTCGGCAGGCATCACCTCTCTCACAGCAAGGAAATCGAAGACGAGATAGATTGCCAGTCCAAGCAACACTGTTGCTCCAGCTACCATCACGCCACGTACCTGATTGTCGTTCTTAGCCAGCCAAAGGCCTAAGAGCATCAATACCGGTATAATTACGAATAATGTTAGATATGTCATTGTTGTCTAAACTTTTAAATCAAACAAAGCAGTATTAACGTTAAAGCAATGGTACCTGTAAGGAACCATACGGCATAAGACCTTACATCGCCGCTCTGCCATGGACGCAGAGACTCGCCTGCCTCGTTGGCACCCCATGCCATGAAGTTGAATGTTCCGTCAACACAATGACGGTCGAACCAGGCGATAGGTGTAGACAAGCAACGGAATATGAACTTATGTGTAAAGAACATATAAACCTCGTCCATATAAAAACGCTTGTAAGCCGCACGGTGCAGACGTGGCATAGCCTTGTAGAGCTTGTCGGCAACAGGCTGTTTCTCACCTTTGTAGATGTATGTGGCAAGACAGATGCTTATGATGGCGATAACTGTACTTGTAAGGGCAACCTGAGTGTCGAAGTGGATTGTGTAGTCTGTACCAGAGGCGGTAACGAAACTGCCGAAGCTGCCCCCCCATCCAAGGAAGCCAGCCAATGTGGTATAGATACCGACACCTACTGTGATAACACAAAGTACTATCAGAGGTATGGTCATTGTCAGAGGTGCCTCGTGTGGAGTATGGTGCGCATGAAGCTCCTTGTTCTCTGTACCCCAGAAGATACCGTAGTACAAGCGGAACATGTAGAATGCAGTCATTGCGGCAACACCTGTCATAATCCATCCGACAACAGGACTGTATGCAAAGCAGGCTGTGATAATCTCATCCTTAGAGCTAAATCCAGAGAAGAAAGGAATACCTGCGATGGCAAGACAAGAGATGAGGAATGTAATGTGAGTGACAGGCATATACTTGCGCAGACCTCCCATTGCCGACATCTCATTAGAGTGAACGGCATGAATGATACAACCGGCACCGAGGAACAGACAGGCCTTGAACATGGCGTGTGTGAACAGATGGAACATGGAAGCCATGTAGCCAAGCGAGCCATGATTGTCGATAACAGCCTCATGGCCAGGAAGACATACGCCGAGAGCCACCATCATAAATGCAATCTGAGAAATGGTAGAGAATGCGAGCACACGCTTGATATCGCTCTGGGCACAAGCCACAGCCGCTGCATAGAAGGCTGTAAACACGCCAATATATACAACTATGCTCATCTGCTCAGGAGCATACTCTATCCAAAGTGGGAACAGACGTGCAATCTGGAACACACCGGCAACAACCATTGTAGCGGCATGGATAAGTGCGCTGACAGGTGTAGGACCCTCCATGGCATCTGGCAACCAGATATGCAATGGGAACATTGCACTCTTACCTGCGCCACCGATGAACATAAGAACCAAAGCGGTAGGAAGAATAAATCCTCCTGCAGCTACGGCCTTGGCAGTATCAACAGGAATGAAAGAAGCTGTTCCTGCCGCCATCTGAAGGTTGTCTACAAACGAGAAGCTGAACGACTCAGTGTAGAAACCGAAGATGAGAATACCGATGAGGAAGAACAAGTCAGCAAAACGTGTTACGATGAAAGCCTTCTTTGAGGCTGCGACTGCAGCGTGCAACGGATAGTAGAAACCGATGAGAAGGTATGAGCTGACACCTACAAGTTCCCAGAACAGATACATCTGGAAGATATTTGTGGCAACCACCAGTCCGAGCATGGACATCGTAAAGAGAGAAAGGAAAGCGTAGTAGCGCTGGAAGCCCTTCTCGCCGTGCATATATCCGAAAGAATAGATATGCACCATGAGGCTGACTGTAGAGATTACTATGAGCATCATGACAGAAATAGGGTCAAGCATGATGCCAAGGTCGAAATGTAAGGCTCCAAAGTGCATCCATGTGAAATTAACGGGCACTATGGTGCTGAAAGCTCCGTCGGCACAGCGGTCGGCTGTGAAATAGCTGAATGCTGTGATGTACGACAGGATGGTGACAATACCCAAGGATGTGGTACCTATGAGTCCGGCCACCTTATGCGACATCTTCATGCCTGCCAGTCCCAAGATGAGGAACGAGAGCATAGGCAGAAGAACTATCAAAAAGGCATAACTATAATCCATTGTCTTTTATAATTTCATGTTTTCGATACTGTCAACTCTATCGCTGTGGAAATGACGGTAGACGTTGATGATAATGGCTATGGCAACAGCTGTCTCGGCAGCGCTCACACCGATAGAGAACAGTGTGAAGAACATACCGTCGAGCTGTCCAGGATAGAGGAAACGGTTGAATACCGCAAAGTTAAGGTCGGCAGCATTGAGTACAAGCTCTACAGAGATGAGCATTGCCACCAAGTTGCGACGGGTAACAAATCCAAGTACGCCTATAAAGAACAACAGTGCGCTCAGCACCAATGGAAACAAAACGGGTATCATTCGTCACCTCCTTTCCTTGCAATCATTATACCTCCGATTATACATGCGAGAAGGAACATTGAGAGGAACTCAAACGGCAACACATAGCCATCAACCCCACAATGCAGAAGACGCTCACCGATTTTTGCGACAGGCACCTCTCCCTCTGTTGCGAAATTCTCAATAAAGGCATTCTTAACAAAGATGCCAACAACGGTTGCCAATCCAACTACAGACAGAAGAAGTCCGGAGAGAAGGCGCGAGCCTTTAATGCGCTCAACTGTTCCCTGCAGCACATTCTTTGATACGAGTTGTATGGCGAAGACATATATCATCGTGATACCGCCTGCGTAAACGCTTATCTGCGCGGCACCAAGGAATGTATAGTCGAGCAGGAAGTAAATTCCCGCAACACCAAAGAGCACGAACAGCAGGAATGTTGCCGCGCGCATGATGCTTTTTGTGAATACGCACATCACGGCTGAACCAAGAATGACTACAGCCAAGATGCAAAACATTACTAAATTTGCCATAATCTGTTACTTGGTTTTAGTGTTAAACTTACCGATTGTAATAGGTGCGCCACCATCAAGAAGACCAGGCAGCGAGCCGCCTTTATATACTTCCTTGTTGAGGTGCAGAACGAGCTTATTGCGGTCGAATACAGCATTCTCGAAGTCGTTGGTAAACTCAATAGCTCCGAAGTTGCAGGCATTGACACACAACTGGCAAAACATGCAGTCGCCAAGGTCGTACTGATAGTCGTCGAGTTTTTTCTTCTTCCTTCCTGTCTCTGGATCTTCCTCCATGTGGGAAAGTATCTTAATAGTGCCGTTAGGACATGCCTTCTCGCACAAGGTACATGCTGTACACTTGTAGCTCTCGTCCTCATTGCGTGTGAAGACAAGACGTCCACGGTGGCGCTGGGCGACATGAAGAGTTGTCTTACGGTTCTCTGGATACTGCTCTGTGCTCTTAGCCGTGAAATATTCACGGAGAGTTGTCTTCATTCCGACAACTAAAGTCTTCAAGGCAGCACCAATCTCACCGAAATATGAATCTTTATATTCCATTTCTATCTCGTTATTAGTAGCCAATGATTAAAAAGTCAAGCCTGTAGCCACACATACGGCAGTAAGAACCAGCACGAACAGCATGAAAGGCATGATATATTTCCACTCAAGCTTCAAAATCTGGTCAACGCGCAGACGTGGGAAAGTCCAGCGTACCCACATAAGAAGCCATACCACGAA
>CABSIA010000149.1 GCA_902477645.1 uncultured Prevotella sp.
TATGTCTATCTCGTCTGCGCCGTCTTTTATGGCCAGGGCGGTCTCTGCAATTTTCACTTCTATGAGTGCCTGAGAAGACGGAAAAGAGCCAGAGACGCAGGCGATGTTTACGCCCTCAACCTCAAGTGTGTCCTTCACCACCTCTGCAAAACATGGATAAACGCAAATTGTAGCCACGTGGGGCAGGTCGGGGAACTGCTCGTCGAACTGGTTTACCTTTTCCGTAAATGCCATCACGCTCAAGTCTGAGTCTGTTGTTTTCAAAGTTGTCAATTCAATGCTTCCGAAGAGGAATTTCTTCACATCGGGATTGTCGTTCTCGTGTACCTTTTCGGCGATTATCTTTTTTACAGCCTCACGAACCTGATTGTCGTCGATGTTGGTGTTGTATTTGCTCAAAGCCTCCTCATAGCGGCTTTTCATCTCCGGATTGTTTTTTTCTGTTACCATAGTTGTCTTATTTAAGTTTTTGATTGTTTTTATGTCTCTCTTTGTCACGTTTTGTTTTCTTCTCAATGTTCTTGCGCAGCTCTGCCGTCAGGTCTGTGCCTGTCTGGTTGGCTATGCAGAGCAGCACCCACAGCACGTCGGCCATTTCGTCGCCAAGGTCGGTCTTTTCGCCTTCCTTAAAGCTCTGCTCGCCATATTTTCGGGCCATAATCCGTGCCATTTCACCGACTTCCTCGGTCAAAATCGCCATGTTTGTCAGTTCTGAGAAATATCTCACTCCGTAGTCATTAATCCATTTGTCTACGAGTTGCTGGGCCTCTTTTATAGTTATGTCGTTCATAAATTAATTGTTTTTTCGCATGTGCTTGAATTTAGGAGTGAAAGGAAATTTGTAGGGCCACTATGTATAGCGGCCGCAAGCGACCAAGGTGATTTTATTAGTTTAGCAAATTGCGGCCGCTATACATAGCGGCCCTACAGCCTTAAATGTAATCCCGCCTTGCAACCCAATACCCCCCACCGGGGGGCAGGGGGGCTTTACTCCTTATTCTTTGTGTCCATGCAGATGGTCACAGGCCCGTCGTTCTCAAGCTCTACCTTCATATATGCGCCGAACTCGCCAGTCCCTACAGGTTTGCCAATTTCTTCGCTGAGCTTTCGGCAGAAGCTTTCGTAGAGTGGGATAGAGATGTCGTGTCCGGCGGCACGTATCCACGACGGGCGGTTACCTTTTTTATAGCTTGCGTAGAGTGTGAACTGGCTGACTACGAGAATGTCGCCGTCTGTGTCCATTACAGAGCGGTTCATTACGCCCTCTTCGTCGTCGAAAATTCTAAGGCCTTTTATCTTTCTTACAAGCCAATTTATGTCCTCCTCGGTGTCATCGTTGCATACACCAAGAAGAATCAGCAGCCCGTTGCCAATTTCAGACTTGGTTTTGCCGTTTATTTTGACAGAAGCACTGCTTACTCTTTGAATTACAGTTCTCATATAGTATTTTTATGTACAAAGTTACCCTTTTTTTGCTTATATGCAAATATTTTATGGTTTATTTCTTTGTTATTTCGCAGTTATTTATTATCTTTGCACCTGTTAAGTTCAAATTTTGCTTTTTGAGCAAACTTTTGGGCGTTTCAGCGAAGAAAATGTATAATCATATAGCTTACCACCAAGAGTGGTATGGTAAGTATAGCACTTGAGTATTAGTTTGAGTTGAATCATTCCGCTCGTGAGAGTATTATGAATTCGTTATTAATTTGCAAAAATTATAGAAAGATTCCTGGTCGTGAGACTCGGAATCTTTTTTTATTTTCCTTTTTAACCAACATGTTTTGTACATATATTTCAATTCAATATTCTATGCATGCAAATTATTTGAAAATAAGATTATTAATCTTAAGGCGATAAGATTATTAATCTTACGGCCATAAGATTATTAATCTTATTCGCCTCGCAGCCTGCTTCGTTTAAGCTTGCAGCTTCCTTCAACTCCATCTGCAATGAGGTGAATATGTT
Organism: uncultured Prevotella sp.; assembly: GCA_902477645.1. GTDB lineage: Bacteria > Bacteroidota > Bacteroidia > Bacteroidales > Bacteroidaceae > Prevotella. The sequence continues at coordinate 1,966 of CABSIA010000149.1, forward strand.
GTTATATATAAATGTTGCGGTTGTAAAATATTGATATATAACATTTTACATATTCTTTTCGTCCTTTTCGAAATGCTCGGCTATCAGCTTAGCCTTTGATTTTCCGACTATTTCCGACAGCTCTTCGATGGTTGCAGATTTTATTCTCTTAACTGTCCTAAATTTTCCAAGTAAAGTATCTTTGGTTTTCTCTCCAATCCCCTTAATATCGTCAAGTCCGCTATGCAGTGCGCTCTTGCTGCGCTTGTCGCGGTGGAAGGTTATGGCGTATCTGTGAACCTCGTCCTGAATGTTTGTCAGCACCCTGAAAAGCTCGCTTTTTATGTCTATTCCGATGGTCTTGGGCGGCAGTCCAAACAGCAGCTCGTTGGTGCGGTGGCGGTCGTCTTTTGCCAGTCCTGCAATGGCTATGTCGAGTCCTAACTCACCCTTTACGACATCCCTCACACATTGCATCTGCCCCTTGCCGCCATCCGTTATTATAAGGTCTGGCAATTCGCCGCCTTCCTCTATAATCCGGCTGTAACGGCGTCTTACAACCTCCTGCATCGAGGCGTAATCGTCGGGTCCGACAACCGTTTTTATGTTGTATTTCCTGTAATCTCTCTTGCTTGGCCTCATGCCCTTAAACACCACACAGCCTGCAACGGCATCGGTTCCCGATATGTTTGAGTTGTCGAAACACTCAATGTGGTATGGCATTTTCTCCATGCCAAGTTTCGACTGCAATTCCTTCATCAGCCTCACTGATTTTTGCTCAGGATTTAGCTTCTCTGTCTGTTTCATGCGGTCGAATTTATACTGTTTGCCGTTCATTACCGACAGCTCCAGCAGGTGTTTTTTATCGCCCCTTTGAGGTATTATAAATGCGGCATCCCTTATTTTCCAGTCAAGCTCAAAAGGCACGATTATCTCCTTTGCCGTGCTGCCAAACCGCTCCCGGATTTCAGGAATAGCCGTCAGCAGAAGCTCATTGTCGGTCTCGTTCAGCTTGCGTTTGTATTCGTATGTGAAGCTCTGGTTTATGGTGCCGTTTTTGACGTGAATGTAGTTTATAAATGCTGTTTTCTCAGCATCGTCGTCTATGATGCTGAACACGTCGACATCGGTTATTGTGTAGCTTACGACCTCGCTTTTTGCCACGTAATTCTGTAGCAGCAGATATTTTCTTTTCAGCTCCTCGGCCTCCTCAAATTTCATTTCCTCAGCACGTCTCTGCATCTCTCCGAAGAGCCATTCGCTAAGCTCTCGGGTGTTGCCTCTGAGCACCTCTTTTACCTCCCGTATGCTCTCCATATATTCCTCTCTGGACTGCTTGCCGATGCATGGGCCGAGGCAGTTGTGGATGTGATATTCCAGGCATGGCTTATATTTTCCTTTGTCCACATCGCCAGTTGTCATCGGCTGCCGGCAAGTTCTCGGCTTGAAAACCTTTGCTATAAGCTCTAAGATGTTGTACATGCTGCCGAGGTGACTGTATGGGCCGAAGTAGGTGCCGGTCTTTCTGTTTATCGTCCTCGTCTTGAATATCCTTGGGAAAGGCTCGTTTGTTACGCAGATACTGGGATATGTTTTTCCGTCTTTCAGCAGAATGTTGTAGCGTGGGTTGTATTTTTTTATGAGCGCATTTTCCAGCAACAGGGCATCCTCCTCACTGTTTACGACGGTGTAGCTGATATCTTCAATCTTAGATACAAGCACACGGGTCTTGAAGCGGTCCACCTCTTTCAGAAAGTAGCTCGCAACACGTTTTTTCAGGCTTTTGGCCTTGCCTACGTATATTATCTGTTGGCTGTCATCGTAAAACTGATAGCTTCCGGGCTTGTCGGGCATGTTTGCCACGATGTTTTTCAGTCTTGCCAGCCTTTCCTCGTCTTTTTCGGTCTGTGCGCTCATGGAATATTTTGCTTGCTTAATTTAACTTTCCTATATTGATGTAATCAATTGTAAAATTAGTGTCGTTGGGATTGTAGGGCCGCTATTTATAGCGGCCGCGATTTGGTAAAACTAATAAAATTACCATTATCGCTTGCGGCCGCTATAAATAGCGGCCCTACATCCTTCAATTGTTTCCTTTTGAACTTGACATCTATTCTAATTTATAATATGTCAGATAATTAAAGGAGGTGCTGTTTCACGTGAAACCCGACACCTCCTTTTGTTAGCCTTGCTTAGAATTTCAGCAATGATGTAACCTCGATGTCTTTATCGAAGATTTCACGGCTATTTGGGAATTCTTCGTGAAGCTCTATGATAAAGTTGCAGTAAATCTTCTTTGGGTGGAATTTGCGGACAAGGTCGCACGCCGCTTTCATGGTTCCTCCGGTGGCGAGCAAATCATCGTGCAGCAGAATTACATCGTCTTCCGAGATGGCGTCTTTATGAATTTCGATTGTGTCGATGCCGTATTCCTTGGCATAGCTCTCTTGTACGGTCTCGCATGGCAGCTTTCCTGGTTTGCGGCACAGGACGATGCCGGCGTTGAGCTTAAGAGCTATTGCGCTCGACATAACGAAGCCGCGGCTCTCTATGCCCACAACCTTGGTAATGCCTTTGTCTTTATAGATGTCGTACATCTCGTCAGCTATTACGTTGAGACATTCGGCACTCTTGAACAGGGTTGTGACGTCTCTGAAATTTACTCCCTTGATAGGCCAGTCGGGTATGCACCTCAGGTTTTCTAATAGTAATTTGTTGTTCATCTTTTAAGTTATACTTTAATCATTAATTTATTTATTTTCAACACTTTAGCTTGTTGTTTGTTTCACGTGGAACATTTGTGTGGCGCGCTCTTTGTTTCACGCTTTGCGTTGCTTGTTGCTTGTGGCTGACGGTGTTGGGAATTTATCTTCCCATCATAACCAGCAGCACGTTTATATCGCTCGGACTTACTCCTGGAATGCGGCTTGCCTGTGCCAAGGTCTCGGGGTTTATTTTCTCGAGTTTCTGTCGGCCTTCTGTAGAAATCTCCAAAATCTCGGAGTAGTTGAAATGGCCTTTGATTTTTATATCCTCAAGGCGGTGCATCTTGTCGGCAACCATTCGCTCTCGCTCGATGTAGCCTTTATATTTTATTCTTATTTCGGCAGCCTCGGCAATTTCCTCTTTTCTGTTTGCCGGCATTTCTATTTGCTCCCTCAGTCCGGGAATGATATCTGCCAGAGTGTTCATGGTGATTTGCGGGCGTGCGATAAGGTCGCAGATTTTGCATCCCATGCGGAGTGGGGTCGTGCCGATGGTCTCAAGAGCAGAGTTTACATCTTTTGGTCTCACTGGGGTGCCATTGCAGAAGTTCTCCAATCTTTCGATGTTTTCTTTCTTTTCTTTCCACCAGTCGAGACGGTCTTGCTTAGCCAACCCTATGTTATATGCCCGTTCTGTCAGTCGTGCGTCTGCGTCATCCTGTCGGAGCAGAATTCGGTATTCCGCTCTTGACGTAAACATGCGGTAAGGCTCGTCGACACCTTTTGTCACCAAGTCATCGATTAAAACGCCGATGTAGCTTTCGTCACGTCTCATAACAAATGGCTCACCGCCGCCGCACAAGATGGCGGCGTTTACTCCTGCAACCAATCCCTGGCCGCCAGCCTCTTCGTAGCCTGTGGTTCCGTTAACCTGTCCGGCGAAGAACAAACCTCTCAAAACCTTCGATTCCAGCGAGTGACTGAGCTGTGTGGGGTCGAAATAGTCGTACTCTATAGCGTACCCTGGGCGGTAGGCTTTTACGTCTCTGAGCGCAGGGATTTTTCTCAGTGCGGCAAGTTGAACGTCCATCGGCATGCTCGATGAAAAGCCGTTCAGATACATCTCGTTGGTGTCGGTGCCTTCAGGCTCAAGAAACAACGGATGCTGTTCTTTGTCGGGAAAAGTCACAAGTTTTGTCTCGATTGACGGGCAGTAGCGGGGACCCGTGCTTTGAATTTGTCCGTTGTAGAGTGGGGACTCGGCAAGAGCGCTCCTCAGGGTCTCGTGCACCTCGCTGTTGGTGTAGCAAGTCCAGCATGGCAGCTGCTCGAGTTTCCTGACTTGTCCCATATAGCTGAACTTGTGGAAATCGTTCTCGCCCGGCTGAATTTCCATGTCTTCGAAATGAACGCTCCGCTTGTCTATTCTGACAGGCGTGCCGGTTTTCATACGTGCCGCCCTTATCCCCCATCGTGTTATGCTCTCGGTAAGACGGTCGACGGCAGGCTCGGCGCATCTGCCTCCGGGAACTTGGCATCTGCCCACATGCAGCAGTCCGTTGAGAAAAGTTCCGGCTGTTATGACAGTCGCCTTTGCGTAGAAAGTCGCGCCCCAAATAGTTTTTGCGCCTATGGCAGCTCCGTTCTCTGCGATTATCTCGCATACCTGGTCTTGCCATATATCGAGGTTGGGCGTGTTGTCGAGCACGCTTCTCCATTCCCAGATGAATTTTCCCCTGTCGCATTGTGCTCTTGGCGACCATACGGCAGGTCCCTTTCCGCGGTTCAGCATTTTGAACTGGATTGCGGTGTTGTCGGTCACCTTTGCCGTTTGTCCGCCCAGTGCGTCAATCTCTCTTACAATCTGTCCCTTTGCAATTCCGCCGATTGCGGGATTGCAGCTCATCTGTCCGATTTTGTTCATATCCATCGTTATGAGGCATGTCTTTGCGCCCATGTTTGCCGCGGCAGTGGCAGCCTCGCATCCCGCATGTCCGCCGCCTATAACGATGACATCATAATTAAAAACCATATCGTTTTTATATTGGTGTTGTTTGAAATTTCAGTGTTGCCATAATTGGCGGAAATATTGCATTGTAGCGATATCTCTGCTATTCTGCCAACGCCGGATATTCTTTTTGCATGCAAATGTATGAATAAAAATTTGATTTTTCCCCAAAAACTCTTTGATTTATCATTTTAAAATAGTATTTTTGCAGTCAGAAAGTAGTGATGTCTACCTATAACAGGGTATTGTCGCTACTATAATCCTGTGACAGGATATGACGCTTGTTTGGTTGAGAATAATAATTTTAAACTTTATAAATAATTAAAAATCAATCATTTATGTGGTTAATCAATTCATCAATTGGTAGAAAAGTAGTGATGTCGGTAACCGGTATCGCGCTTATTCTATTTATGACCTTCCACGGTTGTATGAACGTTGTGGCGCTCTTCTCGGGTGAGGCTTACAACACGATTTGCGAATTGCTCGGTGCAAACTGGTATGCCGTAGCGGCTACGCTCGGACTTGCAGCACTGGCAGTGTGTCACATCGTTTACGCTTTCATCCTGACAGCACAGAACCGTCGTGCCCGTGGCAGTGAGCGTTATGCCGTGACATCAAAGCCTGAAAAGGTGGAGTGGACTTCGCAGAACATGCTCGTTCTCGGCCTTATCGTTGTTCTCGGC
>CABSIA010000150.1 GCA_902477645.1 uncultured Prevotella sp.
GAAAGAGTTGTCTTTTACGTCGGTAGCTGCAGTTGCCACAGGAATTTTGAAGTCAAATGTGGCTTTTGTTGTGTTGACAGTAATCTCGTTCGACTCCTCGCCCAATGTGCCTTCGTTGCTTGCAGTCACTTTGTAATAGTATGTTGTGAGCTGTTCGAGTCCTGTTACCTCTACGCTTGTGTTGTTTCCTACATTCTTCTTATTGTATCCGCTTACGTATACTTTTGTCTCTCCGTCATTTTTTGTATAAACAGATATCAGGTAGCCTGTGGCGTTTTCTGCAGCTTGCCAGTTGGCGGTGAACGATACCGGGGTAACGTCTGTAGCCTCGTCAGCCACAGCAGTCCCAGGAGGAACAATTCCGCCAGCCACCTTGAAAGATATAATGCCGTTTGTTTCTGTGATGTCGGTGATAGGCAACTCCTGCCTGTGTCCGCTCCAGCTCTTCATAGAGGGTTTCGTGTCGTCAGTGAATGAGGTTATGTTGCTTGCTCCTGGGAAAGAGTCGCCGTCACGTGTGAATTCGTTCTGTGTGCCGTCAGCCTCCTCCAGGTCTACATATTGGTGTGATGATAAGTTGTTGACGGAGTTTGAATTCCAGACGTAATCGTTGAAGTCGACATGCCAGACAAGCATTCCGTGTCCGGGGATGTACTCGTCCCATCCTTTTTGCTGCCTGTTCTCAATTAGGAAGAACTCGTCTTCTTTCTCTGTCTTTATGATACATCCCTTGTTGCTGGAAATTTCGTCGAGCTTTATGTTGGCGGGTCCGTCTATCACGGCAGGCTCAATCCATCCAAGCGAGTAGCGCTCGTAGATAGAGTAGAGAGGAGGAGTGCGTCCGTCGTTGTTGTATGGCCCATAGTCGAGTACAGACCATGCTCCGGGAGTAAATGCCGAGGTGTATGATGTGGCATAGAGGTCGGGCAGACCCAATACGTGTGAGAACTCATGTATGAACGTTCCTACGCCGTCAGGGTGTGAGCCTTCCCATTCGTTGCTGCATGCATAGCGGTCGAGCTGGACACCGTCGAAATAATATGGAGTGCTCGTGGCGGCAGTGACGTTCCAAGAGTGGGGCCAAACTGTATTAGCCGAGCCGCCGCTTGCCTCTCCGCGTCCGGCGTAGAATACGAACACATTGTCTATATATCCGTCGTTGTCACGGTCGTATTCAGAGAAGTCTACCGTTGCGTCAAGTTGCTGGCAGGCCTCTATTACCATCTGCTCTGGGTTCTGGTCGTCGCCGCCCCATCCGTTGGCGCCATAGTAGCTCATGCTTTTTGACAGAGTGATAGGGCCGAAAACGTCAAACTCAGGTATGAACTGGCTCATAGATGATTTCCTGAAATATTCTGTGGCGCATCCCGTGCCTCCATAATCGTTGAAGCCGTTCTCGTTGAGCATTCTGTTGAAGTAATCGAACGGGTCGTCAAGCGTAAATTTCGTGTCCTGATATTCCACCAACACAACGATGCCTTTTTGTGCTCCTTTAGACGGGAAACCTGTGTCGAACAGGCCCACATTGCGGCGTTGGGCATTTTTGCGGGAGCTTGCGGCGCGTGCGGTAAGCTTTTCTGCGAGTCTTGACTTGTCAACATTGGCAAGCCATGCTTTCTCCTGTGCCTGTCTTTGGGCGGCAGGACGTGCCACATATTGCGAGCGTATATACCGGCCATTACTGTCTACATCACTATAATAATAGGTGTCGTTGTCATTTATGAGCAGATAGCCGTCCTCGGTAAGATAGTAGTGAAAATGCTCGTCACCTACTATGCGTACCAATAGTTCTGTACCGTCTGTCTGGCGGACAGATATTAATCCCGGCTTGGCTGGAACTGCCTTTACATTGTTTGAGATAATGAGTAAAGATAAAATCAATATGTACGAACGTAAAGTTCTCATGGCGTTTTTCCCTTTATTTATTGTTTTTATGATAGCATTTTGGCGGCATAAAATGCTGCCATAAAGTGCATTTCTTTAAATTGTTTATTTATATTCTGATATTGTAATAACCGATATGGCTGTTGTTTTTTGCAAAAGTACAACTAAATTTTGAAAACAGTAACAATTTTATATTGTTTTTATAAAAATGACAAAAATAACGTCATAAGTCTTGCGTTGTGATTATGTTTTGTCTTTTTTGCTGACGTATTGTTTGTGTTTGGCTGTATGGCTTGTTCTCACAAAAAGTCTCTTTTTTACATTATCTCTGTCCTGTTGGTATTCTATTTATATATGTTAGGTGTAACCTTATGTGGGTGTTGACAAAAATGCATACTCTCATTTTGTTATTTACAAAGATGCCAATCTCCCGAAACGGCCTTTGCTTTGTTTTGCTTTGTCATTTTGTTTCAATGTGGCCGGGGCTTGTTGTTTTTTTATTTTTGATGCAGAATGAGCCTTTCATGTGTTGTCAGCAATAGTGTAGTGCCAAAATATAGTGTGAAAATATAACAGATTGTACTGTTTGGTGGAAAAATGTTTGTTGTTTCGGTAAATTTTATTACATTTGCAAATTAGTTATAATTATGCGATAGTATGTTGAAGACCAGAGTGTTTGCAGTGGTGGTCATATCTGCCGTTCTTGTTTGGCTGTATGCCGGCAATCCGGATAATCCTTCGGAAAGCTTTCTGAAGTGCCCGCTCTATGCGCTTACAGGCCTTCAGTGTCCGCTGTGCGGCTCGCAGCGTGCCATTCATCATTTGCTGCATCTGCATCCCGTGAGGGCTTTCTGCTACAATCCTTGGCTTGTGGCTGTCGGCATTTACGCTTTGATGTATGCTGCGGGCTATTGGCACTCACACAGAGCCGTCTTAACGATGCTCGCCATGACGTTAGGATGGGGCGTAGTTAGGAATATCATCCCGGAAATCATTTAATAACAATATCAAAATCTTTAAGCATTATGAACAATTTTTCTATTACGAAGTGCGTCAGCGACGCATGGGATTTGGCAGTAAAGCACTGGTTTTTGTGCATCATCGTGTTGGTAATTGGCATCGTCAGTTCCATAATTTCCGGCATTGGCTCTTCCTCGCCTGTTATCACCCCAGACATGGATCCCGACGAGGTTCTCAGAGCGTATGCGGATATGTTCTCAGGAGTGGGGCTTGTCACAAATCTCATTTCTATGATTGTTTCCTCTGTGCTTTATGCCGGTTTCATGAAGATGGCCATGAACGGCTACAATGGTGAGAAGGTGGATACCAACGCCTACAAGATGCCGTTTGCCACATACGTGAAGTATATTGTCGGTTATGTTGCCTATATGGTTCTGTTCTCGGCAGGACTCATTCTGTGTATTGTCCCCGGCATTTTTATTGGAGTGCGCTTTATGTTTGTGCCAGTCATTTTGTTGGATGAGTCAGAGACAGATGTCGTTGAGGCCTTCAGGAAAAGCTGGAGCATGACCTCTGGAAACTTCTGGACTTTGTTTGGGCTTAGCCTTATGGCCATCCTTCTACTCCTTGCCGGTTTGGTTTGCTGCTGCATAGGCGTGATTTTCTCTGTCGTAATCTTATACTTCATGTGGATAATAGCCTACTACTATTTCAAGGGCAACAATAATGAGGTGGTTGCCATTGGGGAGTAAAAAGAAATTTTACGGCTTCTGTCATTTTATCCTACGCAAAATTTCTCAGAGGGTTATATTTTTGCAGTAGGGGATAGCGTGGGAGATGTGCAGAAAAAACGCATGCGGCTTCATTTGTTATTGAAGCCGCATGCGATGGCTAATGAAGCCGCATGCGATAGCCGTTGACACCGCTTGCGTTTTTTCTCTGTTAAAAACAGCTTTTTACTTTACCAGCACAACAAGATACTTGCTGGTGCTCCAGAAGAGCTGCGGGTTGGTAATTCGCAACACATACTGCTTGTTGGCATCCAGTGTGAGCGTGTAGCTGCTTGACGGGTGAGTTGTCAGGATGCTTGCCGACTTCGAGTAGAGCTTAATCTCTTTGTCCACCCTGATGTCAATCTTCGTGAAGTAGTTTTTGTTGAAGTTTGACTGCAGCACCTTGCCGTCGTCAAGAATATTCTGGCTCTTCAGCTCTTTCTTTGTTCCGAAAACGAACCATGCCGTGTTGAGCTGTTTGTCCTGTGCGTTTATGGTCTGTGTCTTGTCTGCGCTCTCGCTCTTCAGGCTTGTCACGTCGGAATTAAGGTTGTTGATGGTCTCGTCAAGTTCGGTGATGTGTATGTCCTTGGCGTCAAGTTCTGCACGGAGTTGTTGCAGCTGCTGGTCTTTCTCGTCAAGTTGTTTCAGCAGGTTTTCTATAGAGCGTTTAAATTCCTCGCCCTTGTATGAGCTTTCACGCAGCTGGTTTTGCAGTTTTTTTATAAGTTCTCTGTTTTGCTGCATCCTGCCCGCAATGAACTTTATGTTCTCCTTGATCTGCTGAGTTTTGTTTGTGCCCTCGCCGTCTTTGGCGATGCTCACTCTGTTTTCAGCCTCATTGATTTCACGGAAACCTTCCTGAATTTCGTTGAAAGTCCCCATCATGTCATTAATCTCATTGTCGCGCTGTGCGATTATTTTCCTAAGGCTGTCAGCTTGAGCCATACTTTCTACAGAAGGAGCTTTAGCCCCGTCGTTACAGCCAGTTAGGAGCAATGCTCCGGACATGGCAAAAAGGATAATCTTTTTCATGATTTATTATGTTTTGTTTCTTTAATATTTTTGCCCGCCACTACAATCACAATCTCGCCTTTCGGCTCTGTCGTGGTGAAGTGGTCGGCTATTTCCTTCAAAGTGCCCCTTACGCTCTCTTCGAACATTTTGGATATCTCGCGGCATACGCAGGCCTGTCTGTCGTCGCCAAATACCTCGGCAAACTGTTGTATTGTTTTTACCAGACGGTACGGCGACTCGTAGAACACCATCGTGCGTGTCTCGTCGGCAAGACTCTCAAGACGTGTCTTGCGTCCTTTTTTTTGCGGCAGAAATCCCTCGAAGCAAAATCTGTCGCATGGCAGGCCTGACGATACTATCGCCGGTATGCAGGCCGTTGCTCCGGGAAGTGTCTGCACGGTGATGCCAGCCTTGGCAGCCTCACGCGCAAGGAAAAAACCCGGGTCGCTTATTCCCGGTGTTCCCGCATCGCTGACGAGTGCTATTGTCTGTCCGGCTTTCAGCCGCTCAACTATCGACGCCGATGAGCCGTGCTCATTGAATTTGTGGTGCGACATCAGGTGGTTGCTTATCTCGTAGTGTTTCAGCAGTTTACCCGTTGTCCGGGTGTCTTCGGCAAGCACCAGATCCGCCTCTTTCAATATGCGTATTGCCCTAAGCGTCATGTCTTCCATATTTCCCACTGGTGTGGGTACGATATATAGTATGCCCATAACAATGGGCAAATATAATGTAAATCTAAGACAACACAAAATTTATTCACATTTATTTTGAAAACAAAGAAAAGATGCGTTTCTTTTGATATCTCGTTTGTTTGTAGTATCTTTGCAAAAATTATTGTCGGCACAAGTTGTCGGCGTTAGAAAACTAAAAACCGCTAACGGAAATTTTTATGAAAACATCCATATTTTACTCAATAATCTCATTCGCTGTCCTGACATTTTTTATGCCGCTGAAATCGTTGGCTAAAGATATTGTGTGGTATGCCGGACATGGCGGGGTGGCCTATCGTGTATGCGAGAAGCCTGCTCCTGTTGTGCAGATCGCTCTCGATATGTTCTCGTCAGACATGAAGGCTGTGACGGGACACAAGGCTCAACGCAAAAACGGTGCCGTGCTTGAGATTTTCCAGCTCGACAGGCTGACCAATAAGGAAATGAAGGAACTGGACAAGCCCAAGATAAATTATATGGACATTATAACGCACAATGATGCTTTTACCATAAGCATTTCTGGAGGCAAAATAGTTGTCGTGGGAAGCAATGGCAGAGGTACGGCATACGGCATTTTGGAGATGTCGCGGCTGGCTGGCGTCTCGCCGTGGATATATTGGGGCGATGTTGCCCCAGAGCATAAGAGCTGTCTGAAACTGCCTGACAATTTCTTTACCCGCCAGTATCCGTCTGTTGACTACAGAGGTATTTTCATAAACGATGAGGACTGGTCGTCAAGAGTGTGGACGCAGAAACTTGAGGGCAAGCATGCCAGAAAGGGAGAAATGGGACCATGTTTCTACAAGCATGTTTTCGAATTATTGCTGCGTTTGAGGGCAAATACCATCTGGCCTGCCATGCACGAGGGCACAACGGCTTTTTTCAAGGTGAGGGGAAATAAGGAGGTGGCCGACTCGTGCGGTATATTTGTCGGAACATCCCATTGTGAGCCTTTGTTGCGTAATAATGTCGGCGAGTGGGACGAGAAAAAATACGGACCGTTCAACTTCATCACAAACCGCCGAAATGTTTTGAGCTATTGGTCGGAGCGTCTGCACGAGGCAAAAGACATGGATGCCATATATACTCTTGGAATGCGTGGCATTCACGACGGCTCTATGCTCGGTGTCAGGACCAAGGAGGAGAAACTCAAGGGGCTGCAGGATGTTATTGACGAACAGCGTAAGTTGATTGATAAAACTTTTGGACATACAAAACAGAAGGTGCCACAGGTGTTTGTACCCTATAAGGAAGTGCTGGATATATATGAGAACGGACTGCGTGTGCCCGATGATGTGACGCTTATGTGGTGCGACGACAACTATGGCTACTTGACACGCCTTTCTGACAAGGAACAGCAGAAACGCAGCGGAGGCGCAGGCGTTTATTATCATCTCAGCTATTGGGGACGTCCCCACGACCACCTTTGGCTTACTACCACGCAGCCGGGACTTATATACCACCAGATGCGCAGCGCATACGACCACAATGCCCGCCGTTTGTGGATAGTAAATGTTCATGACCCGAAAGTGGCGGCCTACGACCTCAGCCTGTTCCTCGACATGGCATGGAACATAAATTCTGTGAACGAGAACACCGTTGGGGCACATCTCAGGGCATGGCTCGCACAGCAGTTTGGCGATAGTGTGGCTGATAAATTATATCCTGCAATGGAGGAAGCAGTACTCCCTTGTGGAATTAG
>CABSIA010000151.1 GCA_902477645.1 uncultured Prevotella sp.
AACCGACCACTACCTTCTGGTTGCGGGGTGTGTGCTCATAGGCTGCGGCTGGGCTGCTGTTCTTGCCTATCCGTTCACGCTGCTTACCAACGCTCTTGAGGGCCGTGGGCACATGGGCACATATCTCGGCCTGTTCAACTGCACAATCTGTCTGCCGCAGATTGTGGCAGCCGTTATTGGCGGCCCGATTTTGAGATTTATGCCCGCAACGGCAAGCGGCGCGGCCAACCAGCCTATGATGATATCCCTGGCGGGCGTATTCCTCGTTATTGGCGCCGTATGCGTGTTTGGAATAAAGACGAGAAACTGTAAAAATTAATTATGATAAGGATGTAGGGCCGCTATGTATAGCGGCCGCAAGTAATGGTGGCTAATATCATTTGTGATATGTTTTTTATTGTTTGCATTCGTTGTTTGCGGCCGCTATACATAGCGGCCCTACAACTCCCTATCGGAAAATTGAGTTAATGATACATAAAACTTTAGCTGTACTTCTGCTTAGCCTCGCATTTTCCGTAAATGCGTATTCTCAAGATAAGAGATATCATGGTGACGGTATCGACGACGTTCTGCGTTTCGTTCCGCTTACGGCGGCTCTCACCATGAAGGCAGCTGGGGTGGAGAGCGCCTCTTCGTGGAAACGGCTTGCCGTAAACTCGGCTTTGTCGGTGGCAATAAGCTCCGGTGCGACATGGGGCTTGAAACATGCTGTAGACAGGCGGCGCCCCGACGGAACCGACTGCCGTTCTTTCCCGTCTGGACATACCACAATAGCCTTTGCCGGTGCCACAATCTTGTATAAAGAGTATTCGCATGTGTCGAAATGGATTGGGGTGGCAGGCTTTGGCGTGGCAGCCTTGACTGCTGCCGATAGGGTGCGGCGAAACCGCCATCATTGGGAAGATGTCGCTGCGGGGGCAGCCATCGGCGTTGGAGGCACCATGCTCGGCTATTGTATTGGCGACTTGCTGACGAAGGAGAAAAGCCGGTATGCGGTAAGCATAGGGGGCGACGGCGTGACGCTGTGTGTTAAGTTGTGATTTAGTGGATGACAGTGCGCAATTGCGCAATTTTGGTCTGGCAGCCCGTAAATAACAACAAATATTTGGTAGTATCACAACAAATTATTATCTTTGTCAGCATAAAATTATATAAAAGCAGAAAAATATGGATACATCTATAGACATAAGAACTTTTACATTACAAATACCGCAGAGCGATGTGCGTTTCTTTTCTGCATTAGCAAAAAAAATGGGATGGATAAAAAAAGAAAAGCCTATAAAGAAGTGCGGACTTGATGTGGCACTCAAAGAAGTTGAGGACAACAATCTGAAAAGCTTTGAAAGCGTTGACACGCTTATGGACTATTTGCACAAATGACGGCAAAATACGAAATAAAAGTTACAGGCGCTTTCAAGAAAGCTTTCAAAAAGTGTCTAAAACGCGGACTTGACGAAAATATATTCGTTGAGGCTGTTTCTGTTTTGGCAAAAACTGGCATCATGCCCTCAAAATATTCTCCTCATCCATTGATAGGCAAATATAAGGGATGCATGGAATGCCATTTATAACCAGATTGGCTGTTGGTCTGGAAGCAAAATGACAAAGAACTTGTATTGATTCTTGTTGATACTGGTACCCATTCGGATTTATTCAAATAAGGCATAACAACATGCGCTTATTTTTTTGTTCGTCCAAATTTCGGATGAGCCTTATTTTTTGGTTTATCTGTCACCGATAAATTTCAGCAGCGTCTATACCAGGCAATTTACTAAACTTGTATGATTTTTACGCTTGTTGCGCAAACGTTTGCACAACAAAAATTCCCATAAATAATCGCTGACACTTGACAAACCGTCTTTAATGTATTACCTTTGGGGAAAATTATTAACCAATAGCTATGAACCTGAATTTTAATATCGAATTCCGTACCATTTTCGGTGAAGAGCTGGTATTGAACCTTATTCATGGAAATGGGGCATGTGACGCCGAGGTGGCGCAATACAGAATGGGAACGCATGACGGCATTCATTGGGACTATCAGATGAATATCCATGATGCCAGGCAGTGTGAGTATATTGACTATTTCTACAGCATGGACTGTTCCGGGACTGAGAAAACCCACGAGTGGACAACCGTTCCCCACCGTCTGGAGCTGAATGCCGGGAAAGGCGCCAACTACCATATTTTTGACCGTTGGACAAATATGCCCGAAGACTCGTATCTCTACAGCTCGGCATTTACCGATTGTCTGAACCGCCGTAGGTTGTCGGGTCTCAAGCCCACTGGCGCATCGAAGGTCTTAAGGCTCGTAGTCAGAGCGCCGCAACTGAAGACAAACCAGCGGCTTGTGGTGACTGGTGCCGACGATGTGCTCGGCGCATGGAATCCGGACAAGGGACTCCAGATGACAGAGCACAACCATAACGAGTGGGTTGCCGACATAAATGCCGACTCGCTGAGCGGCAACGTCGTAGAGTTTAAGTTTGCTGCCGTCGACATTTACGGCAGAGAAAACCCGATGTGGGAAACGGGCGTGAACCGCAGTGTAGAGGTTGCGCATCTTGCCGATGGCGATGTCTCGGTATATGGACTCGACCAGGCTTTCTTCCCAATCTGCAACACCAAGGTGGCCGGCACGCTGGTGCCTGTGTTCTCTTTGCGCTCAAAAAGCAGTTTTGGCATCGGCGACTTCGGCGACTTGAAGAAAATGATAGACTTCGTGGCGCAGACAGGACAGAAACTGTTGCAGATCTTGCCTATCAACGACACCACAATCACACATACTTGGACCGACAGCTACCCTTACAGCTGCATCTCGATATTCGCAATCCATCCGCAATACGCCGACCTGAATCAGCTTCCGCCACTTGCCGACAAGAAACTTGCCAAGGAGTTTGAGACCTTGCGCAACGAGCTGAACGCATTGCCGC
This sequence comes from uncultured Prevotella sp., assembly GCA_902477645.1. Lineage (GTDB taxonomy): Bacteria > Bacteroidota > Bacteroidia > Bacteroidales > Bacteroidaceae > Prevotella. The sequence continues at coordinate 2,934 of CABSIA010000151.1, forward strand.
AGATTGACTATGAGCGCGTGAACGATGCCAAGGTTAAATATCTCAGGGCTATATTCGGGCAAGAGGGCAAGCGCACGATGGCGACTCAGGAATATAAAAACTTCTTCGAAGATGCCCAGGAGTGGCTTGTGCCATACGCTCACTATTGCATGCTTCGTGAGAAACACGGCACCGCCGACTTTACGAAATGGGAAGGCAACACATCGTGGAGCGAGGCCGACCGTGAGAGACTTACCAACACACGTACCTCGCTGTACAAGGAGGCGGCATTCTACTATTTCGTACAGTTCGTATTGAGCGCTCAGATGAGAATGGCTCATGAGTATGCGCGCTCAAAGTCGGTCATATTGAAAGGCGATATTCCAATTGGCGTAAACAGATATGGCTGCGACGTATGGATGGAGCCAAAATACTTCAACCTGAACGGACAGGCTGGAGCGCCGCCTGACGACTTCTCCGTAAACGGCCAAAACTGGGGCTTCCCTACATATAACTGGGACGAGATGCTGAAAGACGACTGCGCCTGGTGGGTCCGCCGGTTCCAAAACATGGCGAAGTTCTTCGACGCATACCGAATAGACCATGTGCTCGGCTTCTTCCGTATATGGGAAATTCCTGTCGATTCTGTTCATGGACTTCTCGGACAGTTCTCGCCGTCGCTCGGCATGTCGCGTGCAGAGATAGAGGCTTACGGCCTGCATTTCAACGAGGAGCATTTCACACGCCCGTTTATCTCAGACTGGATTTTGGACAGAATATTCCACGACCGTGCCGACGAGGTTAAGCGCACATATCTCGACCATGCGCACGACGATATTTACAATTTGAAACCAGAGTATGACACCCAGAGGAAGATAGAGGCTGTCTTTGAGGCTGAGAAGAGACAGATGATTGAGAACAAAGCCGATGAGCATGCCCTGCGTGACCACGACAACTTGCGCGACGGCCTGTATTCCCTGGTAAGCAATGTGCTGTTTGTGCGCGACAGAAAGGATGCCAAAAAGTTCCATCCGCGCATCTCTGCACAGCTCGACTTCACCTACGAGGCTCTCTACGACAGCGACAAGGCCGTGTTCAACCGTCTTTACAACGACTACTACTACCACCGCAATAATCAATTCTGGTACCGCGAGGCTATGAAGAAGCTGCCGAAACTCGTTCAGGCTACCCGCATGCTCGTATGTGCAGAGGATCTCGGCATGGTTCCCGACTGCGTGCCTTGGGTGATGAGTGAGCTTCGCATACTGTCGCTCGAGATACAGTCTATGCCCAAAGACCCGGCAGTACGCTTCGGACATCTGTCACGCAATCCGTACCGCTCGGTATGCACTATCTCGTCTCACGACATGCCGACACTGCGTCAGTGGTGGGATGAGAACATGGAGCGCACACAAAGCTATTACAACACAATGCTCTATCGTGGCGGTGCGGCTCCGCATCCGTTGCCTGGGACTCTTGCAAAAGATATTATCTCACGCCATCTGGCATCGTCGTCCATGCTCTGCGTATTGAGCATTCAGGACTGGCTTGCCATAAGCGAGCGTCTGAGGCTTGCCGACCAGAATGCCGAGCGCATAAACATTCCGGCAAATCCAAAGCATTATTGGCGATATAGAATGCATCTCAATATTGAAGATCTGATAGCCGACAAGCAGTTCTCGGATGAGATTTCAGGGATGCTTGCCGAGAGTGGCAGAAAATAGGAGAATTAAGGAGGTTGTAGGGCCGCTATTCATAGCGGCCGCAGGTAAAACGTAAGCAATAATTAGCTTTGCCTATTGCGGCCGCTATGAATAGCGGCCCTACAACCTCCCTTTGATATAGAAAATTAATTAGAGTATAGTCAACCAAATTATTACTAAAAATGCAAAAGATAAGTTTAATATTGTCAGCACTTATGATGCCGTTGCTCGCAATGGCTCAGAGTGTAAGTTCTCCTAATGGCAATGTCACCCTGAATTTCTCGCTTGCCGACGGAGGTGTGCCGACCTACGAGATGTCGTATAAGAGTAAGGCTGTGGTTAAGAAAAGCCATCTCGGACTTGAGCTTGTAAAGAGCAAGCATGCCAGCAAAGGTATGAATGAGACCGACCTGATGAGCGGTTTCAAGGTTGCTGACACCAAGACCTCTTCTTTTGATGAGACATGGACACCTGTATGGGGAGAGACATCAACCATCCGCAACAACTACAACGAACTGGCTGTCACGCTCAACCAGCCTGTCACAAAACGAAACATCGTTATCCGTTTCCGTGTGTACGACTACGGCATGGGACTGCGCTACGAGTTCCCGCAGCAGGAAGAGCTAAACTACTTTATCATAAAGGAGGAGCACACGGAATTTGCCATGACCGGCGACCACACCGCATACTGGATTCCAGGCGACTACGACACTCAGGAGTACGACTATCAGATAACAAAGATGTCGGAGATAGAGGGAAGGTTCGACGCTGTGTACAATCCGGACAACTCATCAACAACTCCTTTCTCGAAAAACGGTGTGCAGACTTCGCTTCAGCTCAAGACGGCTGACGGACTTTACATAAACATCCACGAGGCAGCATGCCTTAACTATGCCACAATGCACCTGCTGCTGCATCCGGAGACTATGACTTTCGAGTCGTGGCTCACACCCGACGCAACTGGGAAAAAGGGCTACATTCAGACTCCTTTCAACACTCCGTGGCGTACGGTAATGGTTAGCGACGATGCACGCGACATGCTCGCCTGCAAGCTGACACTCAATCTCAACGAGCCTTGCAAAATCAAGGACACGTCGTGGATTCATCCTACGAAATATTGTGGCGTTTGGTGGAACATGATTGTAGGCACACGTACTTGGAGCTACACCAACGATTATCCTTCTGTGCATCTTGGAGTTACAGACTATAAGAAATGCAAGCCTAACGGCACTCACGGAGCTACAAACGAGGAGGTTCGCCGCTATATCGACTTCGCTGCCAAGAACGGACTCGACCAGGTGCTTGTCGAAGGTTGGAACGAAGGCTGGGAGGACTGGTTCGGACACCAGAAACTTGATGTGTTCGATTTCGTTACTCCTTACCCTGATTTCGACATCAAGGCTCTCAACGAATATGCTCACTCTAAGGGTGTTAAGCTGATGATGCACCACGAGACATCATCATCGGTATGGAACTACGAGCGCCATCTTGACGATGCCTTCAACCTGATGAACAAATATGGCTACGATGCAGTGAAGACTGGCTACGTGGGCGACATAATTCCACGTGGCGAGCACCACTACAGCCAGCTCATCAACAACCACTATCAGTATGTTCTTGAGAAAGCCGCCGAGCACCACATCATGGTAAACGGACATGAGGCGACACGCCCTACGGGTATCTGCCGCACATGGCCTAACCTTGTGGGCAACGAGAGTGCAAAGGGCACTGAGTATGAGTCGTTTGGAGGAAACGAGGCTCATCATACAGTTATTCTTCCGTTCACACGTCTGCAGGGTGGCCCAATGGACTATACCCCGGGTATCTTCGAGACTCAGCTCTCAGAGTGGAGCGACAATAAGAGTTTCGTACACACCACTCTTGTGGGTCAGCTGTCTCTCTACCTCGTCATGTACAGTCCGCTGCAGATGGCAGCCGATCTTCCTGAGCATTATGAAAAATATGATGATGCCTTCCAGTTCATCCGTGACGTGCCGTGCGACTGGAGTGACTCAAAATATCTTGAGGCTGAGCCTGCGCAGTATATCACCGTGGCACGTAAGGACAAGAATAGCGACAACTGGTTCATAGGCGGCAAGACAAACGAGAATGCCCGCACAGCCGTTGTAAAACTCGACTTCCTCGACAAGGGACGCAAATATGAGGCAACCATCTATGCTGATGCCAAAGATGCCGACTATGAGAAAAACCCCAAGGCTTACGTCATCACAAAGAAGACCGTGAGACAGGGACAGACTCTGAAGATAAACGAGGCACGTGGCGGCGGTTTCGCCATTTCACTTA
>CABSIA010000152.1 GCA_902477645.1 uncultured Prevotella sp.
GGGTCCTCAACAGGTTTATCCTGGTCGTGGGTGGGAGTGTTGTGGTCGGGCATGCAGAAAATCTGCTCCGGGCGGAAACATTTCAATCCTCTTGCCCTCATTCCTGCAAAAGCCTGAGGCGATGTGACCTCGTGACAATACAGCCTGTCGATGTAAAGCTGTGTGGGACCATCGTTGACGACCTGAACAACGTGTTTGTCCCAGATTTTATCAAATAGTGTGTTCATAATTCTGTATTTATCATTTCCTAAACTTGTTTATACAGTCAATGTATGCCTCTACAGATGCCGTTACGATGTCGGTATTTGCACCGAAACCATAATAAACATTGCCGTCGTATTCCACCTGCATGTGAACTTTTCCGACATCATCTGAGCCTTTTGAAATGGCCTGTATGGTAAATTCCTTCAGCACCATCTGCTTCTGGATGATTTTTTTCAGCGCCTTAATAGCTGCGTCAACAGGTCCGTTGCCGGAGCTTGCCTCCTCAAATTTCTGTCCGCTGATATCAAGTCCGATGCTTGCGACACTCTTGCACCCCATACCAGTAGTGACCTGTAGAAAATCGAGTTTAACGGCACGTCCCTCTGCTGTGTCTGCGCCGGCAAGCATCAGTATGTCGTCATCGGTTATCTCTTTTTTCTTATCGGCAAGCTCAAGGAATTTCTTGTAAATTTTGTCAAGTTTTTCCTCGTTCTCTATATCGCATCCGTTTACATGCAGGCGATATTTCAGTGCTGCCCTACCCGACCTTGCTGTCAGAACGATTGCGTTGTCGTCGAGTCCGACATCCTTCGGATCCATAATCTCGTAAGTCTGCACGTTTTTCAGCACGCCGTCCTGATGAATTCCGCTTGAGTGTGCGAATGCGTTTCTGCCTACGATAGCCTTGTTTGGCTGTACCGGCATATTCATGAGACTCGACACCATGCGCGATATCGGATAAATGCGCTGCGTGTTTATGTTTGTGTCTACATTTATGTGCTTATGGCATTTCAAAATCATGGCAATCTCCTCAAGAGAGGTGTTGCCTGCGCGCTCGCCAATTCCGTTTATGGTAACCTCAACCTGGCGGGCGCCGTTGATTACTCCCTGAAGGGTGTTTGCCGTAGCCATACCGAGGTCGTTGTGGCAATGGGTGGAGATAATAGCCTTGTCAATGCCATTGACATTCTCCATGAGATATTTTATTTTTGCGCCATATTCTTCCGGCAGACAATATCCTGTGGTGTCAGGAATGTTGATGACGGTGGCGCCAGCCTTAATCACCGCCTCTACCACACGCGCAAGATATTCGTTGTCTGTGCGTCCTGCATCCTCGGCGTAGAACTCAACGTCCTCAACATATTTTTTCGCATACGCCACGGCTCTGACGGCTCTTTCGATAATCTCCTCACGGGTGGAGTTGAACTTGTATTTAATATGGCTGTCGCTGGTGCCGATACCAGTGTGGATGCGCTTGTGCTTAGCGTATTGCAGCGATTCGGCGGCAACATCGATATCTTTCTCAACGGCACGTGTAAGTGCGCAGATGGTAGGCCATGTCACGGCTTTTGAAATTTCGATTACGGAGTTGAAATCACCAGGCGAGGAGATTGGAAATCCTGCCTCTATCACGTCAACGCCAAGCTGCTCGAGCTGTTTTGCCACCTGAATTTTCTCGATGGTGTTAAGTTGGCAACCCGGCACCTGCTCGCCGTCTCTGAGAGTTGTGTCAAAAATGAAAAGTCTGTCGCTCATATCGTCTGTTGTTATTTTGTTTTTATTATTTATCTTATATGAAAAAAGCCTTTCTCACTCCTTGGAAGTGGAAAGGCTCAATATTTGTTTGTGCTCCTACGCATGCACATACACCTTATCACTTCCGGCCATTTGGAATAGTCGAATTCGGATAATAATGGTATTTAGCATGTTGTAAGTCGCTGTCATATCGTATTTGTTTTTGTGTCGGCAAAGGTAATTAAATTATAGCGACCTTGCAAATAATTCGTAACTTTTTTGCTTAAAAATATTACATAGTGTAATTTGTTTGCTTGTTTTACTTGTTGTTTGCAAATTTTGTTTTATAGTCAAAAAGAAATGGTTTGCGAATTAGCCAATCGGAATTTGAGAGTCAAAAGTGGAAAGCCGAGAACGAACATATCAAAGAATCGTTCCCCGATGCCGTCAGGAAAGAGGTGGCGAAACAGACGGTCGAACTGGAGCGTGACAGTGCTATGGCAATCGCTGACACTTTTGAATCCGAGAGGGACACTGCACCGCGGCAGCACCGAGCAGCAGAAAACGGTCGGTACATGGCTCTGTTACTATGCGGAACACCGACAGCCTTTTGATGAAATAAAACATCGCCACACACTCAATGAGGTTGGCGATGTAGCGGAAGGTCGGTATGATTGGAAGATTGAGAGAGGACGAGGACAGTCATTATAATATCTTCACCATATAGCGAATCACAACAGCTTTGACATTGGCTTCCGGGTATTTGTTTTGGTAATATGCTGTAAGGTCTTTATATAGCCATATATCAACATTCTGCGGTGCGGGTGCAAAGCCTCTGCTTCGATTCTGAGCATATATAAACGCATCATATTGCATTACAGAGTCTTCTATATCATCGCCTTTAACAAAATAAAATCCTACATATGAGGTGATTTCGCTTTCAGGCGGAAGCAGTTTATATGTATCGGGTAATTCTGTTATATCCTTATTTCTCGTAATCAGAGTACCTTTATCAATAGTGTGCATGTCGGCATCCAATAAGAACCATTTACGTATTCCAGTAAAACAAATATAATAGCGCAAACCTCCAAATTTATCAGTAGCATCAATATTAAGGTCATTCTCTATATCCTCCTTTTTATCAGCTTCAATGGCATAAGCAAATTCAGGATTGATATACGGACAACGTTGCTCAAAATACCAGTCCGGGATGAAATGAGGAGGTAAATTTTCAGAGTTCTTGCGTTCTTTCGATATGACTTCTAATAGCTTGTATTCAGTCCATGCCGGATCGCCCATGTTATAATCCATTCACCCTGCCGCTGCTCACCTTATACTCGTATGAGTGTTTTCCCTCGGCACGAAAATCCTCATGATAACGCTCTAAAACGTTTTTGAAGATTTCGTCGTATTGTGGAATAAACAAGTCGGACTTGTTTTCAAGATGTCGGATAATTTCGCAAGCCAGCACCTTTGTTTGAGCCAAGTCTGTCTTGCCCTGATTAAAACTTGTACCTTTAATCGAACCTGGAGAAACGTTCAATATGCGGTTGCCTGTGCCGCTCTTCTCTAACTCTACATTTACACTCTCTATAAATATCCTGAGGGCAGCCTTTGTCGCTCCATAAACGGCAAAAAAAGGAGACGAAATGAACCCGGCAATGCTGACCATAACACCACAATAGAAATCGGCTTCAGACAGAATTCTATCATAAAAATGTTTAATTATACGAATAGCAGCTATTGTGTTTACATTGAACGAGTTAACGATGTGCTGTTCATCAATATCTTTAAACAGAGCCAGTTTGCCAAAGCCTGCGGTAATCATCAAGGTGTCAACATCGCCGAACCTGTCAAAGAATGAATAATCCTGCTGGCTTAAATCGAAGACAAAACTCTCTATTTTGTCTTCTTTGTATTCTTCTGCAAGCGGCGACTTGTCTACGATATAAACTTTTCCGCACTCCTGCCGCGCAGACATTTCTTTTGCAATCGACAGTCCTATGCCGTTTGCACCGCCTACGATAAGTATTCTTTTCATTTTGTTTATTATTATTTTGTGATTATTTATTCTCCTGAGTCTCGCTTTCCTGCCATTGCTCCCATTCTCTCATTGCCTCTTTCCAGTCAACGGCACCCTCAGCCACAGCCTCTTCCATTTTCGCAGCCTCGTCGCGTTCCCTGTCCCGTGCGCGTTTCTCCTTCATGGCGGCAATAGTGGCATCGTCAAGAATTTGAATGGCACCACGTTTTATAGCCTCACGCAGCTCAGGCTCCTCAAAAGCTTTGCCCGGCTCTCCGAAGTCGGCGATGCTGAATTCAAAATTCACTCTTAGCTGATGTCTTATCTGCTTCTGCTGAAAACGTGTTCCTGCCGCTTTTTTGCGCAGCAACATGGCAATAATGTCTATCTCGTGTTGTGAGAATTTTGTTCTTCCCATAATTTCCGTGGCTTAAAATTTGATATTCTACTATGATTTCTGCCACAAAGCTAACCATTTTCTTTTTAACATGCAAATTTTATTTCATCATTGAGATATTTTTTGTTATCTTTGCAGAAGATAAGCTGCACTCGGCAAATTGAGAATAAATTCTCTTTGCTCTTGTTCGCATTATCTCTGCACACATGGAATAACTAAAAACAAAATTTAATATGGCAACAGTAGACGACAAAAAAATTATTTTCTCTATGGTGGGAGTGTCGAAGATTATCCCGCAAAACCAGAAACAAATATTAAAGAACATATATCTTTCGTTCTTCTACGGAGCGAAGATTGGTATCATCGGCCTTAACGGTGCCGGAAAGTCCACCCTTATGAAGATTATCGCCGGACTGGAGCAACCCACACAGGGTGAGGTGGTATGGAGTCCGGGCTATACCGTCGGGTATCTGCCTCAGGACCCGCCACTCGATGACACGAAGACCGTAAAGGAAAACGTGATGGAGGGTGTGCAGAAAGTTTACGACGCACTTGCAGAGTATGAGGATATAAACCAGAAGTTCGGACTTGAGGAATACTATTCAGACCCCGACAAGATGGATAAGCTGATGACCCGTCAGGCTGAGGTGCAGGATATTATTGACGCCACCGACGCATGGAATATGGACTCAAAGCTCGACCGCGCCATGGCTGCCCTGAAATGTCCTCCCGGCGACTGGCCTGTAACCAATTTGTCAGGAGGCGAGCGCCGCCGTGTTGCCCTCTGCCGCCTTTTGCTTCAAAAGCCCGACGTGCTGCTTCTCGATGAGCCGACCAACCATCTTGACGCAGAGAGCATCGACTGGCTCGAGCAGCATCTGCAGCAATACGAGGGTACAGTGATTGCCGTTACCCACGACCGCTACTTCCTTGATGATGTAAGTGAGTGGATTTTAGAGCTTGACCGTGGCGAGGGCATTCCATGGAAGGGCAACTACTCATCATGGCTTGACCAAAAAACAAAGCGGATGGCACAGGAGGAGAAGACAGCCTCCAAGCGGCAAAAGACTTTGCAGCGGGAGCTTGAATGGGTCCGCATGGCTCCAAAGGCACGGCAGGCGAAAGGAAAGGCGCGTCTGAACAACTACGAGCAGATGCTTAACCAGGAGCAGAAAGAGCGTGAGGAGAAACTCGAGATATTCATTCCGAACGGCCCGCGCCTCGGCAACAAGGTTATTGAGGCACAGCACGTAAACAAGGCTTTCGGCGAGAAGGTTCTGTTCTCTGACCTCAATTTCATGCTGCCGCCCAACGGCATCGTTGGCGTGATAGGCCCTAACGGTGCGGGAAAGACCACGCTGTTCCGGCTTATAATGGGACTCGAGGAGGCTGACGGAGGCACATTTGAGGTTGGTGAGACTGTGAGACTGGCATACGTCGACCAGCAGCACAAGGATATAGATCCCGAAAAATCTGTCTACGACGTAATTGCTCAGGGCAACGAGACCTTGCGGCTTGGCGGCAGAGACGTGAACGCCCGCGCATATATCTCACGCTTCAACTTCTCGGGCACCGACCAGAACAAGCTTTGCGGAGTTCTGTCAGGTGGTGAGCGAAACCGCCTGCAACTTGCCCTTGCTTTAAAACAGGAAGGCAACGTTCTGCTTCTTGACGAGCCTACCAACGACATCGACGTAAACACCCTGCGCGCGCTTGAGGAGGGTCTTGAGACATTTGCAGGCTGTGCCGTTGTAATCAGCCACGACCGCTGGTTCCTCGACCGTATCTGCACCCATATTCTTGCATTCGAGGGCAATGGCGAGGTGTTCTTCTTCGAGGGCAGCTATTCGGAATACGAAATCAACAAGGCGCACCGTCTTGGCACCGATGCCGAGATAAAGAAAGGACGCTACCGTAAACTTATGCAAGACTGATAATTATCAGGTTTAGAGTTTAGAGTTTAATGCAAAAAGCCTTTCTGTTTAAAGACTAATTGCATTAAACTTTAAACTCTAAACTTTAAACTCTAAATGAGCCATGGAACTGCACTTCAAAGGCGTAATAATAGCCGTCACAACATTTTTGATAATCGGAGTATTTCACCCAATTGTTATCTGGGTGGAATATCATTTTGGCACACGTCCGTGGTGGCTGTTCCTCTTGTTGGGGCTGGCCTCCATTGTCTGTGCCTTCTTTGTCGCCGATGTTTTTTTCTCAGCTGTCTTGGGTGTACTCGGAGCAACATGCTTATGGACAATAGGTGAGATTTTCGAGCAGCGCAAGAGAGTAAAGAAAGGATGGTTTCCGATGAATCCAAAACGAAAACACGAATATGAAGACTGAACTCGTAGTTGTAGGCAAAACGACCGACAAGCATTTTGCCGCATCAATCAACGACTATATAGACCGCATAACGCACTATATGCCTTTTGGCGTAACGGTGATACCGGAACTGCGCAACGCACGCAGCCTCAGCCACGACCAGCAGAAGGAAAAAGAAGGAGAGGCTATACTGAAACTTCTGCAGCCTTCTGACACTGTCGTGCTGCTCGACGAGCGTGGTACAGAATACCGCAGCATAGAGATGGCGGCATGGCTCGAGAAACGTCAGGCTACGGCACGTCGGCTTGTGTTCGTCATCGGAGGCCCATACGGATTCCCGCAAGCGGTTTACGACAGAGCCGACACCATGCAAAGTCTGTCCCGCATGACAT
>CABSIA010000153.1 GCA_902477645.1 uncultured Prevotella sp.
AACTACATTTTCGGCACAGGTTGACAGAATGCCTATGATTGTCAGGAACAGTGCTAAGATAAATTTTTTAATCATTTCTTTGCTTCTCCTTTTTTCTTAATTTCAATGAGTGTGAACGTGTACAGATAGTTGAGAGTCAGACGGATGTCGGTTCCGTCGAGCGACGAGCGTGTCTTGTTGATGTTTACATCGCCATACTTGCTGAACGATGCCGATGCGCTGAAGGAGTGTACCTTCTTAAGGGTGTAGCTCGCACTGAGGTCAAGAGCCATGGAGAGGCTCTTCGATGTATGTTTAACGTCGTTGTAACACAAGCTGATTGTTGCCGACGTATTGAGGCTCTGGTCTTTAAGAAATCCGCGTCCTGTGCTGAGCGATGCCACGTCGGAGCTGTACTCGGTGTTGAAGCCCTTTGTGCGCTGGTGGCTGTAGGAGGCGTTGAAGTCCATTTCCCAAGGACGCACTCCGAGATTGTATGACAGACCGAGTGCCATGGTCTCTACGTCGGACATGCCGACGGAGAATTTGTTAAGGTCCTTGTTCTTGGTGTAGTTGAGCGAGAGGCTTGCGCTGTGGTCGAGCAGGTCGCCGCTTATGGAATAGGTAGGGGTGAAACTGAAGCTGTGCAGAATGCGGTTAACCTGAGTAGTGTCGTTTACGGGGACCGTTCCCGCCGTCTGCTTCTGTATGTAGCCGTTGTACATGGCAGACATGCTAAGATGCGAGCCGATGCTGTAGGACGCCATGGCGGAGTAGACGTAGCCCTTGTTGGTATATAGCATCTTCTTGGCGAGGTTGTCGCTCTGACCCGAGAATGAGCCGGAAAGTGACAGGCGGCCTATGGAGCCATTGAAGTTTACACCAAGGCTATGGTAGTTGTTTGATGTATAGTAGGTGCCGAGCGATATGTAGTCGGGCTGGATAATCTTATAGAATACGGAGGTGTTGAAGCCTTTGTAATTGAGGCTCAGCGCGGCATCGCCGGCAAACTTTACATTGGATGTGTAGCGCGCCTCGAAAACCTTGTCGAAGCGTGTGGCGTCGCCAGAGGTGACCTTCTTGCTCTCACGGTCGGCAGTGAAGGCGGAGGTGGCGACATTGGCACTGAGCGAGAGGAAGTTCTTGAAGTTTACGTTGCCCTTGAGACCTACGAGGAGGTTTTCTTGCGGACGTATGTCGTGGCGCCAATGCTCGCCAATGGAGTTTACGGCATCGTAGGCTCGGAGCATATACAGGTCGATGCTGTTGCCCTTGTCGGAATAGCCCATGCTGAATCCCCACGCCGAGCGCTTGTATTGTGCCTTGCGGGGGTTAGGGTCTTCGGGGTCGTCGTTGATGGCGTTCTGAAGTATGCCCCAAAAGCCAGAGGCACGGAATTTCTTTCCCTTGTATTCGAGTCCCACGCCGTTGAACGACATGTTGAGTATGTAGTTGCTGAACGGAATAGTAGAGCGTCCGAGATGGGCGGTGAAGTTTTTGTAGGTAGGCGAGATGTTGAACGACAGCTGCGGATGGCTGAACGATGTGTTGTCATTGGAATAGTAGACGGCAAATGGCAGCGACAAGCCGTAGACGCTGATGTTGACGTTGGCAAAGACGCTGTTGCTGAGCGGCGACATATAACCAGCACCGTACGACGAGTGGTAGTAGGTGTTGTTGGTGCCGATAGAACCCGTTATGATCAGCGGGTCGCTCTTGCCTATCTGCGAAATATCCTGAGCCGAGAGCGGAAGTATGCCGCCCACTAACAGCACCGCTGCCACCGTGGCGATGAACAGGCTGTGCCTCTGTGCTCTATGTGATGAGATTGTGCTCATAGGATTTATTTGGGGTTAGATGCTGACTGATGGGAACTCTCTACGCTGCCCTTCACGAAAAGATAATTTATGCGTTGCGGGCAGTCGGTCATTACTCCCACCTTCTGGTGGAAATAGTTAGCTTGGCGGTATGGGTTGTATGTCACTATGACAGAGGCAGTGTCGCCGGGTGCCACTTTCCGGTGTGACACTGTGGCTGTTGTGCATCCGCACGTAGACGCTGCGCGGAGTATGGTAATTGTATCGGGACTGATGTTGCGCATGATGAAACGGTGGCTCACGGGGCCGTCGGCTTCGCGGACCGTTCCCATGTTGAAGACGGTTCCTCCAAGCCATTCAAAATAGTCGCCGGCATATAGCGGTAGGGCTATCAGGGTAAGGATTAGGAATGTGAGCTGTTTCATTGTTTAAGGGGATAAGGAGTTAAAGGAGTTAAGGAGTTAAGCCATTAGACTTGGAGTTCAGAATTCAAGTAGAAAAGCATTCGGCTTAACTCCTTTAACTCCTTAACTCCTTAATTCCTTTTAAAACCTTCGATTAATTACTTCACTACAACTTTCTTTCCACCCTTGATAAGTATGCCCTTGGCATTCTTATTTACACGGCGGCCAGAAAGGTCGTAGAGCTGTTCGTTATCGGTAGCATTGTCTGTAGCAATCTCTGTGATGCCTGTTGTGCCGCTTGGTGTGGTGAAGCGGACAGGAGCCTTCATCGATCCTGCCAACTGAGTAAGCTTAACGGTCTCAGGGATGTCGAACTGCTCTCCAGTAACGGTGTTTACAAGTTTGAATGTCACATTCTCGCCAAATTCGCCTGTGGTGAATATCAATGCTGTATTACCGTTGATAATGCGTCCCTCGCCACGGCACTCACCGTTTACGAATGCGCCAATAGAATAATCTTCAGCATTGTAAATTCCCTCAAGACTTGCGAAGAGAGCCATGTTGTTGGCATGCTGTGTAACGTCGTAGCTCCAAATCTTGCGCCGTGGAGCAGGTATAACGTCTGCGCCAGCCTCTGGTTCTGTAACTTCACCCCAATTAAGATAGCGGTCTGGTTCTACACAATAATATATATAGCCCTTGCCTGCTTCGAGTTTAAATGTGGAAGGAACAGCGTTCCATTGACCATTTTGAACAGTGGCTACACCATTAATACCATAGATCATATCGCCTTCGCCGAAACCGTTGCCGGCATTGGCATTCCAATAAGTGAATGTCATATCGAACTCGTTAGGATAAGCCACCCAGTTGTAGCCCTGGGTGATGAAGGTGTATTTTAGGACATCGTATTTACCCCACCAATAACTGTCTGTGCGGATGATAGAGTTTTCTGCGCTCTCGTAGTTTGCCTTCACCTTGTACATACCAACATAGAGGCTTGTGATGTCTCCGAAGAGGCCCAATGTGGGGTCGTTGTAGAGCAATTGTGTCTGCGAGCGCATGTCGATAACCTTGTTGTTGGCATTCATGTTGAGAATGTCGAGATATTCATAGGTTGGCTGATTGTTCTCATTTTGTTTCATCAAAGAGAAACCGTTGGCAAATGTGCCGCCTATCCAATCCCAACCACTCTCTGGGAGTTTGATTTCTACTGGAAGCTCAAGTGAGCAGAAACCTGCTGCGGCAATGCTCTCAGGGTCGCCACCGGTGTAGTAGCTGATATCGTTGCCATCGTATAGAATTCTGAAAGCATAGGTTCCGACCTTCTTTCCTAAGAAACTGAATGCGGCGCCGCCCTCACTGGTTACTTCGACTCCGTTGGGGTCTTCGGCTTTTAAAATCTCATATTTAATCAAATCGGGGTCGTACTGGTCCTCACCTGCTACCTGGATAATCTTTGCACCGACAGAGTAGTACTTAGAAATATCAAGTCTGTCGGGGAATGCAAGGGCGATAGGCTTCTTGACATGAACCTTTACTATAATAGAAACGCCACTGCCGTCGGCTGCGGTAACGGTAATCTCGTAGTCGCCAGGTGTTGTGGCTATACCGTCAGGCATGCCGTTTTCTCCACCTGTAAAGTTCAAGTTCTTATTGGCGGCATCGTCAGGAGTGATTGTGATGTTATCTTTAATCAAATCCCATACATTGTCGCCTACATCGACGGTAAGGCTTGGCTCACCCTCGCCGTTCCAGATGATGTTCTCCACGAGCTGAACAACCTCTGTGATGTAGAGATTGGCTGAGCTGCTGTTTTGATATTGCACTTCGCTTTGGCTGCCTGTATCACTCGTAATAGTGTAAGTTGGACCTGCAACATTTAGTTCTACCACGATGCCATTTTCTTCTGTTTCGGCCAATGCTGTAGCCTTTCCGTCAGCAGCAACGGTAAGATACTGAGAGAAATCTGCCACAGGAGATGTGCCGAAAGTGAGAGTGAGCTGCGACTCGAGTTCGAAGGCTCCGTCACGCTTAGTGGTATTCTGATCATTAACTCCAAGATAAATCACCTTCACATAGTCGTTGAGATCGAAATTGTAAGGCAAACGTGCCTCTATATTGATAGGATTGTCCAACTCATAGTAAGGCTCGTCGATGATAATCGGCATAGGAATGGTAGTGTTGGTCTCGCCAGTGAAAGTCGCAAAGTCAGCCTTGCTATAAACAAGGTTGTTGTTGAACAGCTTCACCATGATAGGCTTGTTCACGTCATCCGAATTACCCCAAACACGGAGTCTGTAGAAATTCTGACCATCTACGGCAGTTGCCACGGCACGGCATTCTCCGCCAACAAAAGCTGCGATAGAGAAACTTTCGTTAATAGGAAAGTCTCGACTATCCAACTCATTGCCATTGATGTTTGGCTGCACATAGAGCACCGTTGAGTTAGGGTACTTGTTGTTTCCCGGGTCTGTCCACGGAAGATCTGTACCGGCAGCACTTGCCCACAATGTGGTGAGCAGAAGTGCCAAAAGATTAAAAACTTTTTTCATAAATTACTAAATTTGAGAGTTTGTAAATGATAATTATACTTCAAAAAAGGGCTCAGTTTTAACTATGGCAAAGATATATATTCATATTTTAATACTCTTTCAATCGAGAAACATCATTTATCATTTGAGGCATTTTAATAAAGATGACTCTCGGAGCACTATCAAACAAATGACTTTTTATATCAGAATAATGACATTTGCCCATTTACAGGGCATTTCAGTACTCCCGTTCTGAAAAAAAACTATAGATTTGCAATACGAAATCATTCACAAAACCAGACATCATGCTATGGACTCACATTGATTTTAGGGCAATATTCAAAGGCATGCGGACCGCATGGACATTCACGATATTGCTGCTTGCCATCTCCTGCGGGAATGGTGAACACTATCAATGTGCAGGTTCTGACATTGTAAACAAAGCCGACAGCAATATTGCCTTAAACTTGGTGATTGCCGCTATGGCATGCGTCATCGTCTTCCTTCTATACACAATGTACAAGCGCAGAAAAAAGATTTCAGACCTACAGGAAGAGACTGATCAAAAAATTCAATCTAAAATAGCAACTGAGCTTCACATGCATCTGGGTGTCATACGTAAGGAGGCAGCGAACGCAAGCAAACATGTAGCAAAAGATTCGGAAGCGGGCAAAAGCCTGTCTGCAATTTTGGCACACGAGCAGCACATGCTAAACCTGATAAACACCAATTCAGAAGACAAGGACACGACTGGGAGGGCAGGTTTCCAACCTGCCAACAAAAAAGAAGAGGAAACAGGCAGGTTGGAGAACAACACTACTAATGATAAATTAGGCAGGTTGGAAACCTGCCCTCCCAGTGAGTTTATGGAAAAGCTGTCGGAATATATCTGCGAAGGTATCACGGAAGGCAAAATAGACTATGACTATCTGGCGGCACAGCTATGCGTCTGCAGGGCACAGCTCAACAGAAAGGTTAAGACAATAACCGGACTGACAACAACAGAGTATATACTAAAAGTGCGCATAGACATGGCTAAGCACATTTTGACAACAACAAATATACCTGTCAGCGAGGTGGCATACAGCTGCGGTATGGACAACATATCGTATTTCAATTACCTGTTCAAAAAAGTAACAGGACTTACGCCGTCACAATTTAGGGCTACTCACACAACACCCGGCACACCTGGTCTTGGAAACTGCGGGCACGGCTGCCATTTAAGACACCCTGATTCATGATGGAGAAGCAGAGAAGATGACCGTTGCCTGCGGTGCAATAGCCGGCGAGGGAATTTACACAAGTAAGAGTGCCTGTCTTGGCACGCACATTCTCGAATGCCGGTGAGTTTTTCATTCTTGACTTCAGTGTGCCATCGAGTCCTGCTATTGGGAGTGCATGGTAGAGGTGGGAATAAATGTTGTCGTTGCGGTAAGCATAGCGCAAAAACAGAACTTCGAGCTCTGGCGACAGATAGTTGTATAGCGATAGGCCTGAACCATCAGCAATCTGATAGTTGCGTGGCTGAAGTCCGATTTTCGTAATGAGCTTATTTATAGCCTTGCGCGCATCTGCTGCCGTGGCTGGTCTTCCTCCTGTAGATGCAGCAAGCTGATAGAGCATTGACTCGGCATAAAGGTTGTCGCTGTCTTTCAGCATTTTCATCAGAATCTGGTCTATGGTATGAAATCGTGAGGTTACGGAGAATGTTCCTGCGGGTTTTCTGCGCACGTATTCTCCATGGTTGTTTATGAAGCGATATGCACGGTCCATGCTGTCGGCATCGATAATCATCACACCGTCGTCGACAAGTTTCTGTGCAAAGCGGCTCAAGAAATTATCCTTACGTCCGATGAGCAGCGGAGAGAGCGTTGGATTGTCATCGTCCCAACACCATCCTTCTCCAAGCATGGCACTGTCTTTCATGCTTTTGTCGGCATAAATATTTCCCATAATGGTATCTATGCCCATCCGGCGGACGCTCTCGACAAATGCGTTTAGGTCGTCGTTGTTGAACTTCGGGTCGAAACCGCCCACGCAGTATAAGTCGCCATGCAGAACTTTTC
>CABSIA010000154.1 GCA_902477645.1 uncultured Prevotella sp.
ACCATACTCGAGGGTGACTCGAACGGGGCTACGCTGACCATAAGCCGCAATGACGATACATCGAAGCCGCTGACTGTAGCGTTGACTTCTAACGGTAAGGATGTGGAGCATGCAGCTTCGGTAATAATTCCTGCTGGCAGCGAGAGCGTGACAACGACGTTCAAGGCTCTCAGCAACGATGAGACTGAAGGTAACCGCACAATATCAGTAAAGGCTTCTGCTGACGGATATAGCCAAGGCTCTGTGTGGATGCTGATTTCTGACCAGACTCTTCCCGATGCAGAGATGCAGACCCCAGAATTTGAAGGAGAGGTAATGGCTGGTTCTGATATGCGCATAAAGGTTAACATTAGGAGCATCGGAGCGATAGCTGTGCCTAAGGGTACCAATATCAAGGTGACTGTAGGCAGCGTAACTACCAACATACAGACAAGCGAGGAGATAATTCCTGGAGGTAGCCATACTGCCTATGCTGAGATGAAAGCACCTGAAGTGCCAGGCAACTATACAGTAGTGGCACATATCAATCCTAACGGCTCGCTAACAGAGTTGCAGACATTGAATAATAGTGCTGTGGCTGACCTTAGGGTGACATCGGCATACGACTTTACGATAGCTGCCGACAAAGACAAATATCTTATTGGACAGACTGTCAGGTTGTCGGGTAAGGTGATGCGGAAAGACGGCACTCCTGCTGTAGGCATAGAGGTTGAGCCATATATAGTATATGCAAGCTCACGGACAAAGCTCACTGCCACAACCGACAACGAGGGCAACTATGCCGCAGAATATGTGATACCTGCAGGTATGGGAGGAGAGTATGGCTACGGTATCTGTACATTGGGAGAGAATGTGAGAGATGTTGCTGGCGAATTTTCTGTTTATGGTTTCAGCAGGACCAATACTGATTATATAACCCATAAGTTATTTGTCAATGAGCCATACCCGGGAGTTATCAAGCTGAAGAACATGGGTAATCTGCCACTTCATAACATAAAAGGCAGTTGCGCAGATGCCGGAAACTACAACGTGACGTTTTTTGATGTCGCTGAGTTACCTGCTAATGGAACCGCTGATGTTGCTTATATGATTGTGCCGTCTGCTGTGTCTTCTACCAATGACTGGGATAGAATTGCCTTCTCGTTCACATCTGATGAGGGAGCCTCTCTCGACGTGATGACCTACAACTACACGCAAGAGCACACGCCAACCATCGTGGTGGGAACAACAAACATCAACACCACCGTGACGAAAGGAAAGACACGCTTATACCCTGTAACGATAACAAATACGGGACTGGCAGAAACAGGCAAAATAACCGTATCGCTGCCAACTGGGCTTGCCAACTTCATTTCTTTGGCCACACCAAAGACAATGCCATCGCTGGCAACTGGTGATAGTGCTACTGTCATGTTGAGATTCAACGCTGCCGATTACGATGTGAATATCATACAGAAAGGCAACATCGCCATAAATTGCGAGAATGGTAATGGTAAGTCTGTGAACTTTAATGTTAAAGTGGTCAGTGAGGACAAGGGCAACTTACTTGTCAAGGTTCACGACGAGAACACCGACCAGGGGAAGGGATATCTGGCGAATGCCACCGTGAAGCTTTCTGACTATAATACAGGAGCTCTCGTAGTTCAGGATGTGACAGGAGAGGATGGAACCCTGCTTCTAAAGGATATCAATGAGGGATACTACCGCCTGTATGTCACAGCAGACAAACACGACTCTTACACACAAAACGTTCTTGTAAGCCCTGGCGTGACCACAGAGCATATCGCTGTGGTGAGCTATCAGGCTATCTCTGTCAGCTGGGAGGTTGAGGAAACTGAGATAGACGATGAGTATGAGATTGTAACAGAGGTGACATACGAAACTCAGGTTCCTGTGCCTGTTGTAGAGATGACTATGCCCGACACTCTCCTTCTTGAAAACATACAACCTGGACAGACCGCACTCTTCAATGCCGTGTTGCGTAACCGTGGACTTATAACGGCCCAAGATGTAAACTTCGATCCACCATCGGCAGAAGGTTTTGTATTCATGCCTATGGTTGAATACACAGGTCTCAATCTTGCGCCTGAGCAGAGTTACGTAATTCCTGTTTTGGTTATGCACGCCGAAGACTATGAAGACGAGAACTTTGCGAAGTCTATAAAACGCACAGTGAAGAGATCTGAAAAAAGCGGCGGTATAGTTTGTCGCACCCAAACAAGTGTGCAGTATTCATGGCCGTGTGGCCCTAATGCAAAGTTCGCGTGGATTACGAGAATTATCCAGCTTGCTAATAGTGTATCATGCAAAAGCACTGGTGGAGGAACCATAATCGGTGGAGGCCCTGGTGGCTCTGGCGGCGGTGGTGGAATTGGGCCTGTAAAAGGACCTGATGAACCGATAAAACCTTCAGCTGGTGGCGAAGTGAATACTGCCGCATTGCTGAAATTCATCTGTATAGTATGCGAGTGTGCATGCGTCGACCCAATGCCTCCTTGTGGAGCCCCTGCTCTCGACTTTATTTTCGAACGTTCTGCTACTCAGTTTGCTAAAGATTGTGCGGCGGATATCATAAAAACAGCAGCTGGCAAATGGGGCGATGCTTATACTTGTCTTAAAGCAATATTAGGTGGCCTGAAGTCAAACAGCGATGCCCCAAGACGTGAGAATGAAAAAGGCTCTGGCTCCAAGAGTCAGCTAATAAGTTCTCTTCAGAAAGAAGCCTTGTACTACAACTACTATAAGGGATTCTACGACTACAACGTTGAGCTGACAGGTGCTCCCGAGGCTTTGGCTATGCAGGACACATACGCTGAGCTTACCGAGGCGTTGTCTGATGTGGACTATGTACTGAACAATATGAAGGAGCAGGGTACTCTGTGGAACTTCGACATAACGACTATTCCAGACCTTACCGAAGTGGAGGATAAATCGGAAGGCGTTGGACCTTATCTGACATCTCTTATGCCAAACAAGAGTGCTGTGATTGCAGACCTCTCTCTCAGAAGCTATGTTGAGAGAGTGCGCAACAAATGGCGCAAAGATGCAGGTATGGACTACGATAGTGCTAACCATCCTGATGAGAGTGTGCTTAGTGCTATAGTTCTGGAACACGACAGCTGTATCGCTGAAATGGTCAAGAAGGGAATGACTACACCCGCGGAGCTGATAAACAGTGCCCGGAAGGACTGGCTCGAATATCAAGAGTCACAGTCTGGGAATACATGTGCCGAGGTGAAACTGGAAATCAAGCAGAAACTTGTGCTCACCCGTCAGGCATTCCGTGGCACACTGACTATTGACAATGGCTCTGCGTCCGATTTGAACGACCTGCTCGTGCATGTCGATGCTACAAACATGGCTACTGGTGCCATATCCACATCTCACGAGATGGAAATACACGTTGAGAGCATAGAGGGATTTGGTGGCAGTCTGGAGGGTCCGTGGACGCTCGAGGCTGGAAAGAAGGGTGTTGCAACAATCCTCTTCATCCCAACCAAGTATGCGGCTCCCGATACTCTTACTACGTATAGTTTCGGTGGCTCTTTGAGTTTCAACGATGGTTCTTCGGTACAGACCAGATTGCTTTATCCTGTGAGCCTGCAAGTGAAGCCGTCGCCAGAACTCGATCTTACATACTTCATGCAACGTGATGTCTATGGTGACAATCCGTTGACCATTGATGTTGTAGAGCCTGTCGTACCTGCCGAATTCTCAGTTCTCATTAACAACAAAGGCAACGGTGATGCCAATAATGTGCGTATGATAACACAAAAGCCTAAGATTGTAGAGAATGAGAAAGGACTGATGATAGACTTCGACATCGTAAGCTCAAGTCTGAACGGAAGCGAAAAGGCTATGGCTCTTGAAGATGAGATTGCCACGCAGTTTGGTGACATAAAAGCAGGAACAGCAGCCTATGCCACATGGGATTTGACCTGCTCACTCATGGGACACTTCACAGATTATAATGTGTCTTACACCCATGTCACCGACTACGATAACCCTGACCTCTCGCTTCTCGACCAGGTTACGATACATGAGCTTATCCACAGCATCAACGCTACCATAGGCGACAAAAAGTATAGGGCTTGGATTACCAACGATTATGCTGATGCACATGATGAGCCAGACCGCATATACTTCTCTAATGGTACATGCGAGGATCTTGCCACTCTGAAGGAGACTACAGAGTTGCAGCCGCTCGGCAACAGTCGTTACCGTCTGTCGGTAAATGTTCCGCAAAAGCAATGGTTCTATACATCTGTGACGAATCCTGCTGGTAAATATGCTAAGATATTAAGCATACTCAACGAAGATACAGGAGAGCAGATGGATGCTGAAAACTTCTGGACCACAGACTATACTATGGGTGACGGCATTGATCCTATCGCTGATAGCCGTCTGCATATAGCAGACTTGAGCAATGGGGCAGAGACACGTCACTATATTATAGAGTTTGAGCCTATGCCAGAAGTGAGACTTGCGGTTAATAGCATTGAGACAGTTCCTGACGATAACCAGATTGCAGAGCAGCCGATAGATGAGCTTACTGTTACATTCAACAAAGGCATCGATCCGGCTACATTCTCACGTGATGACATAGTGCTGCGTCTGGAAGGCAAGCCACTTACCGCTGATTTACCTATTTCGAGTATCGAGGGAGCAAGCAACAGCGTCTTCAAACTCAATACCTCAAGCCTTACCGAGAACGGATACTATGCGCTGCAAGTAAACTGTGACAGCATAACCGACTGTGAGGGCTACCGGGGTGGTGAGGGCATGCTGGTAAGATGGATGCTCTTTAAGGATGGGCTTGTCACCTATAATTTCTCTGTATTGCCTTCACCTGATTGTGGCGACATAGAGATGCTGTCTGCCGACTCTGAGGCTAAAGGCTTTAAGCTTAAGGCCAAGGATGCTGATAGTGGTCTTGCTGGATCGGCTGGATATGGTGAAATGCTAACTATTACAGCCAAACCAAATCCTGGCTATAAGTTCATGTACTGGAAAAGCAAGGTCGATGATGAAATCTTGTCTTATGAATCTTCATACAATGTTGAGCTTAACAAGACTCTTGACATATCGGCAGTGTTTGCGCCCGAGTCATACAATGTCACGATTAATTGCGATGCAGAGAGCGGAAAGCTTACGGCTGCCACTGGTATCTATGACTATGGTACGGTGATTACATTAGACGCTGCGGCAAATGAAGGCTATCGTCTCGATGGCTACCGTATAAATGGTAATTTGATAGAAATCAATGAGCCTTACGCACTAACTGTGGAGGGTGAGACTGTGGTTGATGTGATATTCACTGACCTTACACCAAAGTCTGTGCTACTCAGAGAAAGTGAGGACTATGAGCCTGAGGATATTGAAAATGCCCATGTAAGTTTCTATCGTACATTCACTAAGGATGTATGGAATACTGTATGCCTGCCTTGTTCTGTAGAAAAGCCTGAAGAGGTATTTGGCGAAGGTACAAAGGTAGCAGCATTCGTAAGGGCTAATGCAACAACCATGACTTTTAAACTGGTGGAAACTATGCAGGCGAATGTACCATATCTCATAAAGCCTGGTAGAATATTGACACCAGCTTATGCCGCCACTCCGAGTCCTACCATTCTCTACGACCTTGGCGAATGCAGCACTGTAAAGCCTGATGGAGAGTACCCGGAAATTGGATATGGGAATATAACGTTCTTAGGAACATACAAAAAAATCCCAATACCCGCAGGAGAAGGATACTATTATATCAATGGTAACTTGATATATTATGTAGACTCTAATGCTGATGTAAACATAGGACGTTTCCGTGGTTATTTCCATAATACTTCACCTGAGTCGTCAAAAATGTATATATCTTTTGACGAGAGTTCGGAAGTCGACATTCCTACCTATGCCGAGTCTGTTACAACAGATGTCTACACCACTTCGGGCGTCATGGTGCGCAAGGCTGGAGAATCTCTTAACGGACTGAAACCTGGTATTTATATCACTAACGATAAGAAGGTTGTTGTGAGATAGTCACAGATACTATCTTCAGTGCAAAAAGATATACTCAATAAATGCTGGTACCTATCACGGGTATCAGCATTTATTAGTATGTTTTATGCCTTAAAAAACGCAGCAGGGTGCATCGGCCTCCGCACCCTGCTGCGATGTCCAACGCACCCTGCTGCGGAGGCCGATGCACCCTGCTGCGTTTTTTCACGTGGTTTTTTGTGTCGGGATAGTATTGAAAATCCCCAATTGCGGGGTAATGTAACTGGTGCGGCACGCACCAAAAATCTGTGTCATCCGTGCAATCTGCTGGGAAAAATAATATTCCGTGAATAACTAATGGGGGAGACTCCCCAACGGCCTATATATAATAAGGTGTAGGCCGCCAACTGGTTCAAAGGGAATATCTTGGGGAATCCATCCTCCGAAGAATAGTTTCTGAATAAAATCTGTCATCTGTGCCATCTGTGGAGAAAATTAAATATCATCCCGGATTATGGCATAAACCGGCGTTTTTTTGCCTTTGTCTTTGATTTAAATCAATATTCCGCATATTTTTCGCATTAAAACTGAAATTTTTCGTGGAAAGATTTTGTGGGTTCGCCAAAAAGCAGTACTTTTGCATCCGCTTTCGGGAACGACGCACTTGAGCGCCTCCCGGCAGGCAACCGAGAAAGAGATCTTTGAGAGATTTACATAGACAGAGAAGTAGTACAAGAAGCGAGT
>CABSIA010000155.1 GCA_902477645.1 uncultured Prevotella sp.
ACGATGAGCTTGCCAAACTCTCGTCTGCCGCAGATGCCGACGCTGCCGTAGCAGCCTATAAGAAGGCTGTTGACGGAATAAACGACGCATACGCCAATGCCGCCGCTTATGAGAAGCTGATTGCGGCTCTCGATTATGCAGAATATGATGCCGGACTCGACTATGCCCCTCTCAACGAGTGGATTGAACAATGCCATACTATGCTTGATGAGGCAACAGCTTCTACAGAGGAAATTATCGCTGCCGTTGAGCGCATATACTCTCTAATTGAAGAAGGCAGACGCAACCAGCTGCAACCTGGCGACAATGCCACATCGCTGCTTGTTAATCCAGATTTCACCGAATCGGCAGCAGATGTGCCTTATAGCGGCTTTGGCAACTGGAACATCACTGGCACAAACAATTTTGCCTCAAACGGCAAGCCAAACACGAGCAATGGCGTAGCCGAGGTTTGGGTTAACGCATTTGAGCTTTCACAGACAGTCAGCGGCCTGCAGAATGGTGTCTATAAGCTCTCGACAAAGGCTTTCTACAGATACCCTGAGAAAAACGCCGACCCGTATGCAGCATACGTGAATGGTGAGGTTGTTGATGTCGAGGTGGCTTCTCTATTTGCCAACGACGGCGAGCAGGGTATTCCAAATGTATTCTCTGGCAGACAGACTGCCTCTCTGGGCAGCAACGAGAAGATCGACGCCGACGGCGGACATACTCCTAACGACAAGGCAACTGCTGCCAAGTATTTTGAGGCAGGACTCTATCAGACTGATGTTTACGGTGTTGTCACCGACGGTACGCTCACTGTGGGAATTCATGGAAAGAATGACAACCACTGGGTACTCTGGTCGCCATTCACTCTCGTGTTTGAGGGCAAAGACGCAACAGTGCTTGCCGATGTGTTGCAGAAGGCTATTGCCGAGAGTGGGCTTTTGGAAACAAAGAAACAGGGCAAGGATGTAAAATCTGCTCTTTCTGAGACTCTGGCAGCTGCGCGGAATGCCGTTAACGGCACAGATGGCGAAGCCATGTTCAACGCTTATGTCGCTTTGAACAAAGCTACAGCTGAGAGCCGTACCAGCATCTCGGCATACGCAGCTCTTGAACAGGCAAACTCTTTGCTCGCCAACACTATCGACCTTTACCAAGATGATGCCGACACCGCAATCCTCAACGATGCCATAGCTCTCAACAGTTCTGTCAATACAGAGCTTAACAACGGCTCTCTGAGCAACGACGAGGCTATGGGCAAGATAAAGACCGTCAACCGCACTATCATCATACTGAAAGCCTCGGCTGCAAGCGACGACAACGCTGTCGACATGACAGACCTAATAGTGAACCCTGACTTTGTAAACAACAACACCGACGGATGGACTGTTGAGAAGATGGATGCCGTCTGTGGTGTGCAGAACACCGTATTCGAAGGCTATAACGGCAACTTCGATATCTGCCAGATCATTGAGGGTGCGCCGGAAGGCACATACAAGGTGAGCGTGAACGGCTTCTACCGCCGCGGCTCATCTGACAACGCAAACTCATGCTATCTCAACGACTCCACAATCATTGGCGCCTCTCTATACGGCAACGGAGCCGACAGCGTGCAGCTCAGAGACATTGTTTATGTTGACCCTATAGCCACAAGTGCGGGCGAAGGCAGCTGGAAGTTCATCACCGTCAACGAAGAGAAATTCTTCTATCCAAACGACAGGGCAACTGCACGCAACCGTTTCGACAACATGATCTACGAAAACGAGCTGTTCACCAACGTCGGTGCTGACGGAATACTGAAGATTGGAGTAAGAAACACCAACAAGGCAAAAGAAGACTGGACTGCAATGTCCAATTTCCGCCTCACATATTATGGTGCTAACAGCTCACATGCCTCAGCAACTGGCATCAGCGGCATAGGTACAGCCACAGAACGCAAAATTGAGATTTTCACCATTGACGGCGTGCGTGTGAATGCGCCAGTCAAGGGTCTGAACATTATCAAGACCACCATTGGCGGCAAGACAACTGTACGCAAGGTGGTATGCGGAAAATAAACAATTAGGACTGTAATATTCAAGAGTGCAGACAGCTGACACAGATTACTGTGCGCTGCCTGCACTTTTGTATTCTGTATCTAGAGGGTGTATCAAAATTCAATTTTAGTTCAGATAAACTTTTGATTTGAAACTTGAACATCCATAAAGGCAAAAAAAAGAGTCGTATCATTACTCAAAACAGAGTTTGATACGACTTCGTAAATGGAGTTGCGGATTTAAGGTACAAGACATATAAAGAGTGGGAATAGCATCAGATAGAAATCATTTATACATTTACAATTTTCTCCATTAGAATATTGGCGTAATAAAAATATAGCGGCTGACACTTTCTGAAAGTCCTGTAATGTTGGCCGCTATATTTACAGCTATGCAATGTTAAAAAACATAACTTATGCTATTATGCTTTTGCCCTTTATTCGCAAGCTCATCAGCATGCAGTCAGGGCGCATTGCTACGAGCACTCGTTACCCCGGGCTATGCGCCTGCTACCCCTTCGGGGGCGCATAGTACACAATTATTGTGCAAGTTATTTTTGTATATTACTATAAGTAAATGAACAAAATCAAAACGATATTATATTCAACCTGCAAATTCATGACTTGCTTTTTATCTTCCCGCTCCTACCCTCACGGCTGTAGCTTCTGTAGTCGTCGTACTCTATCTCGACATCAGGCTCGGTAAGCACTGCGTCCTTCGGCAGATGGAATTTTATGTATTTTATATCCAGTCCCCTGCCGAGCCACATCGACTCGTAGTATGTTCTGATGCCGAGAATGTTTCTGGTATCGTCATCAAGATTACCGTCGTGGTACAGGTCTTTGGTGGAGATCTCTACCGGCAACTTGTTTTCCCTTACCATCTCGCATGTATAGGTAAAGAGGAAGTTGGAGTCGGTCTTAAGATGTATCAGTCCGCCGTCAACGAGAAATCTGCGGTAGCGCTCAAGGAAATATGTGGACGTAAGCCTTTTCCGCTCATTCTTCATCTGCGGGTCGCTGAATGTCAGCCATATCTCCTGAACCTCGCCGGGCGCAAAGAAACGGTCGATAATCTCAATGTTGGTTCTCAGGAAGGCAACATTGCCAAGCCCTGCATCCAGTGCTGCCTTGGCACCAGTCCACATACGCGCGCCCTTTATGTCGACACCGATGAAGTTGGTGTCGGGAAACATTTTTGCCAGCCCCACGGCATATTCACCCTTTCCGCATCCTAATTCAAGGACTATGGGGTTATCGTTTTTAAAATAATCCTCACGCCAACGCCCTTTCATTTCGAAAGGCACATTGTCTATCACCGAGTACGGATATTGGAACACGTTCCTGAACGTCTCCATTTCCGCAAATTTAGCAAGTTTTCCTTTTCCCATGTTTCTATTTATAAAAATGAAGAATGAAGAGTGAAGAGTGAAGAGTCAAATGCCAAGAAGACAAATGAATTCTTCGTTCTTCACTCTTCATTTGTTTGTTTGCTTGCGGCCGCTACACGTAGCGGCCCTACAACTTTCATTCTTCGTTCTTCATTCTTCACTCTATAACCACTGTTGTCCAGCCGTGCTTATCCTCTACAGTGCCATACTGTATGCCTCTCAGTGTGTTGTACAGTTTTGTTGACCAAGGACCAGGCTTCTCTCCAAAATTGTAGACTTTACCGGTATCGAGATCGTCGAGATGTGAAATTGGCGAGATAACGGCTGCCGTACCACATGCTCCCGCCTCCTCGAATGTGTCGAGCTCTTCTTCGGGCACTGGTCTCTGCTCAACCGTCATTCCGAGGTCCTCAGCAATCTGCATAAGGCTCTTGTTGGTTATTGAGGGCAATATCGATGACGATTTCGGAGTAACATACGTGTTGTTCTTAATTCCGAAGAAGTTTGCGGCACCGCACTCATCGACATATTTCTTTTCTTTCGAGTCGAGATAAAACTCGCTGGCATATCCTTTCTCGTGTGCTATGGCATTGGCTTTCAGGCTTGCGGCATAGTTTCCGCCAACCTTATAGATACCAGTTCCGAGAGGTGCGGCACGGTCATAATCACGTATGATTACATACGGGTTGCTTGAGAAACCGCCTTTGAAATAAGGCCCTACAGGTGTTACGAAAATCAGGAACATATACTCCTTTGACGGATGCACACCAACCTGTGCGCTTGTTCCGATAAGCAGCGGGCGGATGTAGAGTGTAGCTCCGCTCTCGTATGTCGGTATGTATTCCTGGTTTAGGCGCACAACTTTTTTCACCATCTCCTCAAACAGCTCTGTCGGAACCTCCGGCATCATAATGCCACGGCTTGTGCTTTGCAGGCGCGCGGCATTCTCAGCCATACGGAACACCCTAACCTTTCCGTCCGGACATCTGTAGGCCTTCAGTCCCTCGAAAGCCTCCTGCCCGTAGTGCAGACATGTCGCAGCCATGTGCATGTTGATATATTCGTCGGAGCAAACTTCAATTTCACCCCATTTGCCGTCGCGATAGTAGCAGCGTACATTGTAGGCAGTTCTTATATGACAAATCGACAGATTTGCCCAGTCTAAATTCTTCATATATTTATTTTTTTGTTTGTATGTCACTTCTTGGTGCAAAAGTAACAATTATTATTATCACCTGCAACAAAAAAATGCGATTATTTATTTTTTCACTACCGATTTGACACTTCCCGAGGCTGTTATGGTGACAATCTCATCGCCGCAGCGGAGTTTTCCGACATCTTTCAACAACTTGCCGTTACGGGTTGTTATGGTAAATCCGCGTTGCAGCATCAGCTTTGGGTCAAGCGGTTTTATCCGTTGTTCTATCAAGTCGAGTTTATGCCGCCGCACCATAAACATTGTCTTCATGGCCTGCTGCAGACGAGTGTTCAGATTTTCTATATTTGCGAGCCTTGCGGTTTTCACCGTAGAGAAGAGCAGCGGTATCCGTTCGGAAATTCTCCCGATGCGAAGTTTCTCGGTCTGCATCCTGTAAGCCAATGAGTTGGCAATTCTTGTAGCAGCATTGTCAAGACGTGTCAGCACCTTAACAAGATTGTCGACAAGGAAATCGGCGGCGGCAGTTGGCGTCTTGACATGATGCCACGCCACCATGTCGAGAATGCTCTCGTCACGGTCGTGACCTATACCCGTAATTACGGGCAATGGGAAATTCGCCACATTCTCTCCAAGCCTCAACGTGTCGAAACCGCTGAGGTCGGCAGTGGCGCCTCCGCCGCGTATTATCACGACAACATCAAAATCATCGGCCACACCGTTTATGGCATCAAGCGCCGCCACGACAGACTCCTCTACCTGCTCTCCCTGCATGGTGGCGGCAAAAAGGCGTGTGGCGAATTTAAAGTTATATGGATTGTCGGCAAGATGGTTACAAAAGTCGCCATAGCCTGCGGCATTGGCACTCGAGATAACAGCTATGCGCTGCGCAAACACAGGAAGCGTGAGCTGCCGCTGCATGTCGAAAACGCCCTGTGCCTTAAGCTCACGGATAATCGCCATGCGCCTCACCGCCATGTCGCCAAGTGTGAACGCGGGGTCTATATCGGATATAATCCATGAAAAACCGTAAGCCTCATGGAAATCGGGCGACACCTGGAGCATCACTTTCATTCCTGCGTGCGGCAACTGTCCTGTAGCTCTGACAAAAACGCTCTTTATTCCAGTCCATCTATTTTTCCAGCACTTTGCCGAAGCACGTGCCACGGGAGTTGCCGAAAGCTCATCTTTCTGAACAAGCTCCATATAACAGTGCCCACGAACCTCACGTGCCTCAGAAATCTCCGCCTCAAGCCAAAAAGGACCTTGCAGATTGTCTTCCAATGTGTTGCGGACAAGGTTATTAAGCTGATATAGGGTAAGCCCCCCTGCCCCCCGGTGGTGGGTGCCGCTAAATTCAGGTGAAGATTGTGAGAATAATGAGAAAGAATCCATAATGGTGAGTTTTTAAGGTTATGATGCCCTACAAAATCTTACTGATTTCCTCTTCTGTCTTTGTAAGTTTGTCACGGCAGAAACCGATAAGTTTCTGCGCCTCCTTGAGTTTTGTCTCAAGCTGGTCGAGGTCGAGAGTCCCTTTTTCCATAGCGCTCACTATCTCCTCGAGCTGCCTCATTGCTTCTTCGTACTTCATAGTCAAAATAATTTTCGCATTTATGCAAAAGTAATGAAAAAAACGCTATGAACCAAATAATTTTATTAACTTTGCACAAAATAAAAAAAGAAGCCCCCATGCCCCCCGTGGGGTCTTCATACTTTACAACTACCCCCTCTGGGGGCTAAGGGGGCTTATATTATGGACAACAGGCATGCAACTTTGGAACTGGGCAGCAAGCCGGTAGGCAAACTGCTGATGCAATATGCGATACCGGCAATAATAGCCATGACTGCGTCATCGCTTTACAACATGGTCGACTCCATTTTCATCGGACAGGGAGTTGGCGCAATAGCCATTTCCGGACTGGCTATAACTTTCCCCTTTATGAACCTATCAGCGGCATTCGGTGCGGCAATAGGCGTCGGGGCATCGACACTGTTGTCGGTGAGGCTCGGACAGAAAGACTACAAAACGGCAGAGAACATTCTTGGCAACACCATTACGCTGAATATCATCATCGGCGTAGTGTTTGCCATTGTCTGTCTGCTTGCCCTCGACCCGATATTGAGATTTTTCGGAGCGAGCGACCAGACAATTATC